>JAHCIE010000075.1 GCA_026129385.1 Anaerolineae bacterium | reverse complement strand
TCCAGCTCGGCGTACTTTTCGTCCAACAGGCGGCGGTAGGTGCCAAGCTCGGAGGTGGGGGGGGAACTCATGCTATCTCCTGTGACACGGGTCTGGTAGCCAGCCTGATTGTACCCAGAGTCGGTAGGAGAAGCCAGTCCTCTATTCCACGGCGTAGACGTGGACCGGCTCGGTCTTGCCCTGGACGAGGGTGGGGGGCCGGGCGCGCACGGGGACGTCCAGGCGGCACGCGCCATAGGCGTCCTCGCTGATGAGGATGTCGGTGTGGAAGGTCTTGTTGAGAGCCTGGATGCGGGCCGCCACGTTGACCGCGTCGCCGATAACGGTGTATTCCAGGCGGTCGGGGCTGCCGACGCTGCCCGCGATGAACTCGCCGCTATGGACGCCGATACCGATGCGGATGGTGGGGCGGCCAGCCGTCGCCTGGGAGTCGTTGAAGCGGGCCAGGGCGCCGCGCATGGCGACAGCCGCGCGCACGGCGCGCGCGGCGTGGTCGGCGTGGGGCACGGGCGCGCCGAAGACGGCCAGCAGGCTGTCGCCGCCGAACTTGTTGATCCAACCGCCCTCGCCGCGAATGGCAGGGTCGACAGCGGCGAAGTAACGATTGAGCAGGTCGACTACGGCAGCAGGTGTCAGTTGCTCTGAGAGGCCGGTGAAGTTGCGGATGTCGGCGAATAGAATGCTGGCCTCGACCATGTCGCCGCCCAAACTGACCCCCTCGCGCACAACCTGCTCGGCAATCTCGGGAGCGACATAGCGACCGAAGGCGTCGCGCAGCCGCTCGCGCTCCTGGAGGCCGCCTGTCATGTGGTTGAAGCCCTGGTAGAGGTCGGCGAACTCGTCGACGCTGACGACGGTCAGCCGCGTGTCAATCTCGCCGCCCTGGACGCGACGCATGGCGCGCACCATGCTGTCCGTCAGGGCGGCGATGTCGGCGGCCATGAGGGTCGACATGGCAACGGTCGTGGCGGTAGCAATGGCGACAAACAGGGTGACCCAGAGCGCCAGAGGCGTCAGCAGCGGGCTAACGTCGCGCAAGCCCAGGCCAGTCAGCAACAGATCGACCTTGAGCAGAACGGTGAAGCCAAGGACCAGCAGGGGAATAAACGTGACGAAGACAGACAGGAATAGCAGGCGGCGTCGAATACCCACCCGCGTCACAGCCTCCTGGACCTGGGCATCCGGGGCGGGGCAGTAGGGGCGGATGACGGGAATGGCGGGGCGCATGGCCCGCTGGACAAAGAAGTACTCGAAGATGGCGTGGGCAGCGACGGTGACGAAGAAAGTTGCCCAGGTGATGACGAGATAGAAGAGTGGCACCTCGATGCTCGACAGGCGATTGCCGAGCAGGACGACGGTCGTCGCAGTCAGCAGCGCGACCGGGCCGTGGATGCCCATGATGCGCGCGCCGGTCAGGAAGGGGAAGTCGAGGGTCTGTGTCAGCGCGGGATAGGCCAGCTCGGCCGTGGGGCGTCCGCCTTCAAGGGCATCGAGGAACCGCGCAATCGGGCGGTATTGTCGGCGAATGACCGTCACATCGACGGCCACAACAACAACGGCCACGATAGGCGCTACGATGCTAAAGGTGAACTGCACTTGCTGGGGAGTGAACTCCAGGCCCAACGCAAGGAGCGTGACATTCGCCGCCACGGCCACCGTTGCCCACACCACGTAGATGAGCAGCAACTGGCGGAACAGGCTGCGGGCAGTGATAGACGCGGCGAGATCAGGCGCTTCACGCTGCATGAGGGTCACGGCAACCTCGTGGGCGGTCCCGGTCGAGGCATACAACGCCCCACTACCGGGACGTACCGGGGCAGCGGGTAGATTTCGGCTAAGTCGCTGACTAACAGGCCCGGCAGGCGAGGCAGGCTTCGGATAGGCTTGACCACCCCCGCTGCGCCCCTTATACTTGGCAGCATCCCCGCCTGCCCGGCGATCCAGGAGGACACGTGCCCCCCGACTACGATCCCGACGAAGGCCCCCTGGAGCAGGTCTTCTTCGAGGAAGACATTCGCCGCAAGCTACAGATCGCCAAGGACGTCGCGTGGGCCATCGCTCGCCAGTCGCCAGACGTGCCGCCGAGCCAGGCCGACGCCTACCAGCGTGGCTTCGAGAAGGCCATCGAGGTCCTGGGGCGGATGTTCCTCGGCCGCCAGGCGAATATCCAGTGAGTCGCTAGTTGGCATCCTCCGGGATGCCCAGCACGTGGCGGCGGAGCAGATCCAGGGCGTTGTTGGTGGACCACGCAATGGTCAGGTCGGACAGGCCGCCGAAGCGCAGGGAGCGAGTCGCGACGCCATCCGACGCAACCAGGGCGATATAGGTACGACCCGGGCTTTCGCCATAGGGATCGCGGGCATCCAGGTGGCTGATGACGGCCAGCCCCAGGTCTGTCTCGTTGAGGCGGCGCACGTACTCGGCGGCGCGAATGGCCGTGTCGGGGCTGACCAGCTCGGCCGCGTCGCCCACGCCACCCACGCGCTGTAGGACGTCGGGGGTCGACGATGCTCTCCTTGAGGACGGTGGCGTTCTGCTGGCCCGCCGCCGTCGCCAGACGTTGGGCGTGCGACCCCCAGTGTTGGTCTCCACCAGACCCAGACTCAAGCCGCGTGCGGCCAGGGTCGTTGTGACCACGCCTTCCAGGGTCTCAGTATCGGTGCCAAATATATAGGGAGCGAGACGCGCACGGACTTGTTGCTCCACGGCGTCGATGAGGGCCGCCGCCTCGGTCTCGCTCGCCGCGCGGGCCGTGATGCGGATGTCAATCTGCCCGGCGTGGGCGGCCAGGCCCACCGTCGGGTTCATCTGCTCCTCCAGGTCGCCGACGATCTGGTCTACGCGGCTCTCGGTGATGCCAGCCACGCGGATGATACGGCTACGGATAGTATCGGTCAGGCCGAGCCGCTCCCGCAGCAGGGGAACGATCGCGTGCTCCATCATGTGCTTCAGCTCACGCGGCACACCCGGCAGGCAAATGATATAGCACGTCTTGCCACCCCGCTCGACCGGCACGGCGAAGCACGGCGCGGTCCCGACCGGGTTGGGGATGGGAATGCTGCCTTCGGGAATGTAGGCCTGGCGGCGATTATTGTCGGACATGCTGAAGCCACGCCGCTTGAAGATCTCGGCGATGCTCGCCAGCAGGTCCTCGTTGAGCATCAGCGTGCGCCCCGTTGCCAGGGCCACCGCCTCACGAGTCTTGTCGTCCACCGTAGGACCTAGCCCGCCCGACGTGATGACCACGTCCACGCGAGCAATGGCCTCCGACAGGGCGGCGGCGATCCGGGCCTCGTTGTCGCCGACGGTCGTCTTGCGGTACATGTTCAGCCCGTTGGCCGCGAGTTGCTGCGCCAGCCACGCGGCGTTGGTGTCAATAATGTGCCCCAGCAGTAATTCCGTCCCGATAGTCACAATCTCGGCGTCCACACAGCCCCCTCAGAAGAGATTTTAAATCAGCGAGTGGAGATTATAGCATGGCGAACACCGAACGTGTAGGGTTCATCGGCCTGGGCATCATGGGCGGGCCGATGGCCAGCAACATCCTCAAGGCGGGCTTCCCCCTCAGCGTCTGGAATCGGTCGCGCGAGAAGGCCATGCCGCTGCTCGAGGCCGGCGCGACCCTCGGCGCATCCCCCCAGGACGTGGCCGCGCAGTCCGACATCATCATTACCATGGTCACCGCATCGGAGGACGTGCGGAACGGTGTCCTCGGCGCGCAGGGCGTCATCCACGGCGCGGCGCACGGCAGCGTCGTCGTGGACATGAGCACCATCTCGCCCAGAGTCACCCGCGAGATCGGCGCCGCTCTGGCCGCGCAGGGCATCCACATGCTGGACGCGCCGGTCAGTGGCGGCGACGTCGGCGCGCGCAACGCCACCCTGTCGATCATGGTCGGCGGCGACGCGGACATCGTCGAGCGGGTGCGGCCCGTCTTCGAGGCGATGGGCAAGAAGATCACCCACATCGGCCCCCACGGGGCGGGCCAGACGTGCAAGCTCGTCAACCAGATTCTGGTGGTGGGCAACAACATGGCGATGGCCGAGGCGCTGGTATTCGCCCAGCGCGCCGGCGTCGACGTGGCGAAGGTGGTGGAGGCGGTGGGCGGCGGCGCGGCTGGCTCGTGGCAGTTGAACAATCTCGGCCCCCGCATCCTGAGACGCGACTTTGCGCCCGGCTTCACCATCCGCAATCAGCAGAAGGACTTGCGCCTGGCCCTCGAAGCCGCCGACGATGTGGGCCTGCCCCTGCTGAACACGGCCACCATCCACAACCTGTTTCGCGTCCTCGAAGCCGACGGCCTGGCCGACGAGGGTACGCAAGCCCTGATCAAGGCGCTAGAGAAGCTCACCGGCGTCACCGTCGAGGCGTGAGGCGCGGAGGCGCACGGCCAGGGCGGTTGCACACCCCAAACACTTGTGCTACAATGGCGAACGGTGAACAGTGCGTGAAAGGCCGCCCGCCATGTCCCTCTCTGCCCGCCTGACCGATGATCAGATTCAGGCCCTGGTCGATGACTACTTCGACCAGGGTGCGCATCTCAGCGGCTGGACGCTCCAGGCCCGCGAGCGGGTTGAGCGCGTGCGGACAAGCTTCTTCAATGCCACCTTCCTCGAGGAGGCGAGCGACGCCGCCCTGGTCGCCGCCCTGACCGCCTTCTACAAGGAAGTTGTCACCATCCCGCTGCGCTACCGCGCCGTCGAGCAGGCCCCAGGCCGCGTGCGCCAGGCGCTGCTACAGCTCCTCGATACCGACGTCAGCCTGGCTGACCGGGTCGATCTCGTTCTTCAGTCGCGCTCGCCCCTCTACCAGGCCGGGCTGGGCAAAAGCTTCTATAGCCCGTTATTCCAGGCCCTCGACCCCGCCCATAACCCGCTGTGGAACAACCGCACCGAGGCGGGCCTGCGCGCCCTGGGGATGCAGCGGTGGCAGGCGTCTGACACGCCCGGCGCCCGCTATTCTGCCATCCAGGCGGCCTGCCTCGACCTGGCTACGCTCCGCGCTGACCTCGACCTGTTCGAAGTCGATCACTTCATGGACTTCGTGGTGCGCGGTCAGGGCGCGGATGCCCTGACCGCATGGTTGGGCGACCTGCCCACCGAGAACCTGCCGCCGCCCCTGACGCTGGGCGAAGAACCCGCGCCCTACAGCGTGGGCAACGACGGTGATGACTTCGCGTGGCCCGGCGAGACTGGCGAGGCGACAGATACGACCGCAGCGAGGGCTGAGCCACTCAGCCTGGCCGAGGCCGCCGCTGCCATCGGCTGGGACGAGACGCGGCTGGCCGCGCTGCGCGACCTGGCCCTGGAGCGCGGCCAGGTGATTCTCCACGGCCCACCGGGCACGGGCAAGACCTACGTGGCGCGCACCCTGGCGCATCTCCTGGCGGGTGGGACTGGCAGCGTGCACCTGGTCCAGTTTCACCCTGCCTACAGCTACGAGGAGTTCATCGAGGGTATCCGCCCCCAGGTAGGCGTTGGCGGCGACCTGGTGTACACCATCCAGCCGGGCCTGTTCCAACGCCTGTGCCAGATCGCCGCCGCCCACCCAGAGCGCCGCGTGGTTCTGGTCATCGACGAGATCAACCGCGCCAACCTGCCCCAGGTCTTCGGCGAGTTGCTGTACGCGCTAGAATATCGTGGCCAGCCGGTGGGCCTGCCCTATTCTGGCGGCCAGCTCAGCATCCCCTCCAATCTGACCCTGCTCGGCACGATGAACACCGCCGACCGCGCCGTGGCCCTGCTCGACCACGCCCTGCGGCGTCGCTTCGCCTTTGTACCCTTCGCCCCCGAGGTGGATCTGCTGCGCGGCTACCTGGCGGCCCAGGCCCCCGACACGGCCTGGGCGGCCGACTTCCTGGCCGCCCTCAACGCCCGCCTGGCCGACGACGGCGTCAGCCCTGACTTCCACATCGGCCATAGCTACTTCATGCGCCCCGACCTCGACATGGCGGCCGTCGCCCGCGCCTGGCAATACTCCATTCGGCCCACCCTGGTCGAGCTGTTCTACGCGCACCCCGAGCGGCTGGATGCCTATGACCGCCTGGCCGCCGAGTATCTGGGCGAGACGGCGAGGGTGCCATGAGCGCCGTTCCACAGGTGTGGACTCGCCCGCCGCTGGTTCTCCGCGAGGCCGAGCGCCTCGACGCCGCGCTGGACCCGGCCGAGGTCGCCGCCCTGCGCGCCTGTCCCCTGGTAGACGTTGCCCCCGCCTGGACGCCGGGCCACTATACCCTGACTGCCCGCGCGCTGGTCGGCCGCGCCGCCCTGCCGCGCCGCTGGTTGGCTGTCCAGCCCAAGACACCCGTTCCCAACCTCTTCGCCATGCTGGCCGCGACCGCTCGCCTGCCGCGCTGGTCCGACGCCCTGACCGCCCACAGCGGCGGTGACGATCTCCTGGCCGGGCTGGTCCACCTGTACGCCGCTGCCCTGGCCGACTACCTGGCCGGCGGGCCGCGCCGGGCGACGGTGGACATGGTCGAGGCCGCGCCGGTCGTGCGGGGTAAGCTGCTCCTGGCTCCGACCCTGCGCCAGTCACCCTCTCTTCGCCACCGCCCGATCACGCGGCGGGGCGCGTGGAGCCTCGACACCCCTGCCCACCGCTTGCTCAAGCAGGCGGCGCGTATCGCCCAGGGTCTCGCCCTGACCGACGCGGTCCACCGTGGCCTCGACGTATCCCTTGCCCGGCTGGTCGACGTCGCCGACGTAGACACCGCCGAGGACGCCTTTGACCGCCTGACCCTGTCGCGCCTGGATGGGCCTGCCCTGCCCGCCCTGAATCTGGCGCGCTGGCTCGTCGCCGGTGTGACCCCCACCCTGGCTGCCGGCCGCCGCTTATTCCCGGCCTTCTGCTTCGACGTGGGTCACCTGTTTGAGGCGTTCGTGGCTCACCTCGTTACCGATGGCCTGTCCGACGCCCGCGTGACGGCGCAGCGCCACACCCCGCTGGACCGCGACCAGCGCGTCTGGCTGCGCCCCGACCTGGTTGTTACCCGTGCGGGTCGCCCGGTCGTCGTCCTGGATACCAAGTACAAGCTCGCCGCTACCCCTGACACCCCAGACCTGTACCAGCTTGCCACCTATTGCCAGGCCCTGGGCGTGACCCACGGTGTCCTCGTCTACCCCGCGCCCGCTACTACCCCACCCCTCGTGCTCCAGGGTGGCGTGACGCTCCACAGCCTCAGCCTGGACCTGGGCGTGTCACCTGCCGCCTTGCCTGCCGCCTGCGCCGCTTTCGTCGAAGCCATGCGCTGCCTGGCTCAGGGTTGAAAGGCTTCTATTCTCGTATGCGTCTGATGCGCCTGGTGGCGCTTGGGGCGTTGTTGCTACTGGCGGCATGCCAGCCGCTGACCAGCGGCGACCAACCACCAACCCCGCTCGCGACCACCGACCCCCCATCACCGACCCCGGTCCCGTCGCCGGTGGTCATTCCCGCCGTCGTCGGTAGTCGGTCAGCCGGCGACCCGAAGGCGCCGGAGTTGGGGAACACCGGCTACGACGTGGGCCACTATGACCTGACGCTGCGCCTGGACCCGGCGGCCAAGCGGCTGACCGGCCGGGCTGCCATCGAGGCGGAGGCGACTCTCGACCGCCTGGCGCAGATCAGCCTCGACTTCGCCGATGGCATGGACATCGCCGGCGTGACGATAGCGGGCCAACCGTCACCGTGGCAGTATCAGGACAACAAGCTCCTGGTGAGCCTGCCCCGACCCTACGCCCGGGGCGAGAGGTTCCGTGTGGCGGTCGACTACAGCGGGCCGATCCGCCCTATCCAAAGCCGTTACGTCAACTTCGCCGGGGTGGGGATGCAGGTGCGCGACGACGGCAGCCTGTTTGTGATGGGCGAGCCAGATGGGGCGCGCGCCTGGTTTCCAGCCAACGACACGCCGCTGGACAAGGCTACCTTCCGCTTCGACATCACAGTCCCCCACCCCCTCGTGGCGTCGGTCACGGGCACACTACACGAGACGCGCCTCACCTCGGATGGCGTGCGCTCGGTGTGGGAGATGAGCGCGCCCATGGCGCCGTATCTGGCGAACATCATGGCCGCGCCCTACGACCTCATCGAGAGTCAGTCGCCCCGGGGTGTGCCCCTACGCCACTACGTGCCCATCGGCCGACGCGACGAGCTGGCCCCCCTGCTGGCGATCAGCGGCCCGGCCCTCGACTGGCTGGCCGAGCGTCTGGGGCCATACCCCTTCACCCAGTTTGGCTACACCGTGGTAGGATTGCCTGGCGCGTCCCTGGAGGGCCAGTCCAATGTGCTGTTGAGTGAGAAGATGCTTGGCGAGAACACGTTAGTGCACGAGCTGGTTCACCAATGGTTTGGCGACTCGGTGAGCCTGGCATCCTGGGCCGACATCTGGCGCAACGAGGGCCTCGCCACCTACCTGACGCTGCTATGGGAGCACCGCGACGGCGACGAGGCGGCTATCGAGCGCACCCTCAACGACTGGGAGACGACGATGGTCGAGCGACCCACCGATTACCCGTTGGGGGACCCGCCCGCCGAGAAGCTCTTCGCCGCCGACTCCTACATCAAGGGAGCGTGGTTGGCCCACATGCTGCGCCGCCGTGTGGGCGACGAGGCCTTCTACCGTGCGTTGCGCACCTACCTGCAGCGCTACCGGGACCGGGCGGCGAGCCGCGCCGAGTTTGAGGCGGTGTTCAGCGAGGTAGCCGGGCAGGACATGCGACCCCTGTTCGACTACTGGCTCGACCGACGGGGCCTGCCCTCGCTGGATGTGACGTGGACGGCGCGGGCGCTAGATGGCCGCACGCGCGTGGAGGCGCAGGTGTGTGGCGTAGACGGCCTGCCATCGCCGAGCGCCGTGGCAGTGGTGGTGCAGGGGGAGGGGATGACGCAGGCGGCGCGGCTGCCGCTACGCAGCGGCGAGCGTATCCAGGTGGACATACCCTTCGTCCCGACAGGCATCGCCGTCGACCCCGGCGAGCAGGTCCTGGCGCGGGAGACGGTCAATCAGGTGGTGACGCTTGGCCCCTGCCCCTAGCTTGACCACCGACCACCGACCACCGAACGCGCCCGTCGCCCCAATCTCCAATCCCTAATCTCTAGTCTCTCCTCCGGCGCTGCATCACCAGATTGATCAGCTTGTACGCCAGCCTGGCGGCGATGAAGTCAGGGGCGTGCAGGCCGGGGATTGGGGCCAGCTCCACAATGTCACAGCCGATAACCTCGGCATTGGCCGCCACGACGCGCAGGATGTCCAGGGTCTGCGCCCAGGACAGGCCGCCCGGCTCCGGCGTGCCGGTAGCGGGCATGATGGATGGGTCGAGGCCATCCACGTCCAGCGTGAGATAGACCCGCTGGTCCCGTACGCGGTCAGCCAGGGCCATCAGGTGCGCGCCGCCGTCGGTGTGGATGTCATCGGCGAAAACGACGGTCACGCGGTCAGAGTGAGCAGCGATATAGTCGGCCTCATCCTGGCAGATAGAGCGGATACCCAATTGGACGATGGGCGCGAACTCAGCCAGGCGGCGGGCCACGCAGGCATGGGACAACGGTGTGCCCTCGTACTCGTCGCGCAGGTCGCTGTGGGCATCGATCTGGACGACCGTGATGGGGCTGCCCACGGCATCAAGCAGGCCGCGGCCGAAGCCAACGCTGACGGTGTGCTCACCGCCAAGGCCAACGACCAGCTTGCCCGAAGCAGCGGCCGTGGCCGTGGCGGCGGCAATCTGGGCAACGGCAGCCTCCGGTTCTCCCGCCAACTCCAGCGCGGGCAGCGTATGCACGCCGTACTCCGTCGCCGGTTCGCGGTCAAACTCGCGGTCGTACAGTTCAACCTGCTGCGAGGCCTCAATGATGGCGGCCGGGCCGTGACGGGTGCCAGACCCATAGCTTACGGTCGCCTCGAACGGTATAGGTAAAACGAGCACAGCGGCTCGTTCATAGCTGCTGTGCTCGTCAGGAAGGCCTAAAAAGTTATCCGGCGTCATTAGATCAGGACTGCCGCACAGATGACCGTCGTCCAGACCCCACCCGGCTCGGCGGTTACGGCCATGGTGATGCTGGTGGTATCGACGATTTCGCCACCCATGGCGTACTGCTCTTTGCGGGAGTTATAGTCTTTCTCGGCGTCGAAGGGGATACCGAGTGTAGTAGCAAGCATGGTGGCCGCCAGGTCTTCGGCGTAATCGCCGGATTCCTGCTCGGTCATGCCATAGCTGTGGTGTTCAGAGAGGTAGCCGTACTTATCATGATCGGTGGGGCGAGCGACGCCGATCGAGGCCCCTATGCGCCTGCCCGGCTCGTTGCTCGACATTTCGGCCAGCACGGAGAATACAATTTCACCCGCCTGCAGCAGTTGCAGACCATCCTCGCGCTCTACAATCTGGCAATGAGGCGGGAAGATCGATGATACGCGCACCAGGTTGAACTGGGCAATGCCGGCATCGCGCAATGCCATTTCGAAACTGGTCAGCTTTTCACGATGGACACCTACACCACGCGTCAAGAAGAGCTTGCGCGGAATCAATCTCATTTCATTTTCCTCCTCGGACAAATAAGCAAGAAAGCTACGGAGAATAAGAGTTCCGTAACCTGCCAATCTTATGATGATTGTGGGTGCACGTCAAAATGGGGTAATAGTTTTTGCGACCTGCTAACGCCGGTGCCAGGCAATCCTACAATGTCCCGGCTCCCGGCGCCGCCACAACCGGATAGACGTTGGGCTCGATGCCTGTTGAAGACTGGTAATGCTGCCAGACGTGGCCGGCGAAGATTTCGACCGCTTCCTTTTCGACAAAGGCAACCATGCAGCCGCCAAATCCCGCCCCGGCCTGCCGGGCGCCAATTACACCCGGACCACTCAACATGGCATCCAGCATCGCCTCCATTTCGGGCACGACGATCTCGTAGAGGTCGCGTGCACCGGCAAAGGATGCGGCACAAAGGGTACGAATGCTGTCGCGTTTGCCGGTGGGCAGCGCCGCCGCCAGGGCCAGCACGCGCTCGTTCTCTTCAATAATGAAGCGGCAGCGTTTCGCCACGACCGGGCTGAGGTCGCCCACGTGCGCATTGAACTGGCCAATCGTCACGTCGCGCAAGGCGCTCACGTGCGGGATCATTGCCCCAAGAATCAACGCCCCTTCTTCACACTGTGCGCGGCGCACACCGTATTGTGAATTCGCAAGGGCGCGCCTGGCGCGCGTGTCACAGATCACGACGTGTATAGAAGGCGCGATCGGAACGTCCTGGCTCGTCACCGAACGAGCATCCAGCAGCAATGCGCAGCCCGCTTTGCCCATGGCCGACGTGTACTGATCGAGAATGCCGCAGTTAACACCGACGAACTGGTTTTCGGCCCGCTGCCCCAAGAGTGCAAGCGCAACCGGGTCGAGCTCAAAACCGCCGGCCTGTTCAAACATGCGGCCTACGGCCATTTCGAGCGCAGCAGACGAGCTGAGGCCGCTGGCCACGGGCACGGTTGTATGGATCATGGCATTCAAGCCGCGCAGTGGGTAGTCCGCCTCACGCAGCATCTGGGCTACCCCGCGCACGTAGTTGGGCCACAACGATTCTTCGTCGTGCCGAATATCGCTTAGCGAGAACTCGCCGCCGCCGTCACTGTTGAGCGAGTAGACAGAGACCTTGCCGTCGTTGCGGCCGCTTGCAGCCACCCACGTGTCGCGGTCGATGGTCATCGTCA
>JAHCIE010000074.1 GCA_026129385.1 Anaerolineae bacterium | reverse complement strand
GGTTGATTACGTTACTGAAGAGATCCAATACTCGCTGCCAATTCCTCTGAACCCTGGCTAACTTGGCGTTGGCGCTGGAAGCGGTCTGACGCATGGCTGCTGAGAGTTCTTCAGTATTCTTCCTAATCTCCCGCAAGAGCACTTGGGCCTTGCGGGGATCGCTAGATGACGCCTGCGCACGCTCGGTGATAGATGTCATTCGCGCCCCAAACTCGTTGAGCTTAGGCGTCAAGGAGGAGTACACGTCTACGAGTTCCCGCATAGGGACGAAGGCCTGCGCGACAGCCTGCTCTCCCTTCGCCATAAAGTCGAGAAGCACAGCCTCGTCAGCCAACACGTCCAGCCAGCCAATCTGATCCCACCCATCGTCTTCTGACCAGACGCCTGGCAACTCAGCATTGGGCCGCATCCTCCGCACCCTTTTGATCAGATCCTCCAGCCTGCCGTCACGAGCCATATACAATATCAACTCACGAATCTTGCCAGCCTTTGTCTCGCCTGCCAAATTGTCGTAATCCACGTCTAGGTCAAAACAGAGATCGCGGATCTCCTCCTGCGTAAAGTGCTTGTCCATGACGGTTTTCAGTTCTTGTTTCAGTGTACTTGCTTCATTCATGTAAACTCTCCTGATCAACCGATATGGCCCGCAGCACCTCGATCAGCGCCTGGTTGACTTCTATGACTGCGCGTATCGCGCGCGGCAGCTCTGGAATGCTCATCGTCTGGCGGTTGAACGAATCGACCTCTGCTGCTAAATCTCGACTGTCACGGCTAGGAGGCTGGTTTTCAAAGACCGATTTTTCAACACAAAGACGGTATACGTTGGGACGATGTCGCTCAAGCCAAGCGATGAGCAAATCCTCTTTTTGCTCCGTCTCGCACCAACGAAGAAGTTGGCGGATCAAGCCCCGAAACTCCAATCCTTCACCGCCTGGCATACGTAGATCAAAGGTTGCGTCGAGTGCGTCCTGGAGACTGAGGTATTCAACCATTAGCGGTCGCAACTCCGCGCCGTCCCACTTAGCCACTGCAGTTTCTCCCAGCAGTAACGCGGCATGATTCACACATATCCATTGGCTAGCTCTCGGTCCATCCCCTAGTGGACGAACTAGCCCTCGCCCACGTGCGGGTCCATGACATTGACAGGAAAGAGAATGAGGGTTTCAGCGTCTTGCTCACGCGTACTTCTCGATCAGGTAGTTGATGTAGTCTTCCTTGATCTCTTCGTCTGTTGGGGGCGGTCCATCGAACTTGAGGATGCCGTGGAGGCGGCTGGCGGGCACGCCGCGCGGCACGGGGTTTTCGCCCTCGTCACGCAGCGATGTAGCGATCTCTCTCATTAACTGACGCCGCTCCTCGACGGACAAGGCTTTGGCCTCCGCCAATACTTGTTCGTAGGTCATCTGACGCCTCCTCCTATTCGTTTCACAACTACCGGCTACTTATGCAATGTTAGCCCCGTCTCGCCCTCATGACAAGCCGCGCCCCCGCTACGCCTCCGCCTCGCGCACGAAGATGTCCTCCAGGCCGTCCTCGTCGTCGATGTGGTAGCCGACCTTGCGGAAGCCGAAATGGGCGGCGAGGCGCAGCGACGGCTCGTTCTCCGGGCTGATGCTGACGACGAAGCGGGTGATGCCCTGCTCGCGCGTCGCCCAGCCCATGAGACCGGCGCACGCCTCGCGGGCGTAGCCCTGGCGACGCCAGGCGGGGAAGACGGTGTAGCCCATCTCGACGCCGCCGGGGGCGACGCCACGCAGGTACTCGGCGTCGGGCGGCAGGTGGAAGCCGAGCGTCCCGATCATCTCGCCCGTGGCGCGCAGGCCGATGCCGCGCATGAGCCAGGGTTGGGCGGCCGGGTCGCGCCGCAGGCGTTCCAGGAACACGCGCATCACCGCCCCCTCCAACAGCCAGTCCTCCGGCACGCGCAGGCCGATGACTTGTGAAGCGGTGTCCAGGTCGCCCGCCAGGCACGCCTCGAAGAAGGCCGTCGTCATGGGGATGAGGACGAGACGATCGGTTTCGATCACGGTGCTGTCCAACGCTATTCCCTTTCCAGGGCTACGACACCCGCCGCGGCTTAGGCCACTGACAAGTCTCCTCGACGAAGGCGCAACAGAAAGGGGATGAGGGCTTCGTCCTTCGTCGATTCGCCGCATCGCCGCCCCCACGCCCGCCACCGTCGGGTCGTCGCTCGCCAGGAGCGCGGTGGCGACGTTGCGCTGGTCGGCCGGGCTGCGGTTCTGGCTGAGCTTGTACTTCCCCTCGAGCCGGGTTACGGGCATCGTGAAGGCGACGATGCCCTTCAGCATGCTGTCGCGGAACGTGGCGGGCAGGCTGTCCCACTGGATCTGGTACGCCGCCTCGTACTGCTGAATCATGGCCGCCAGCATCGCTTCTATCGCCGCCGGGTCGTCGGCGCGGGTGACGATGCGCGGCACGCCGGTGGCGTGGGCGGCGATGTAGTTCCACGTCGGCACGCTCTCGCGCTTCTCGTACAGGGAGGGTGAGATGTAGGCGTGGGGGCCGCTGAAGATGGCGAGGGACGCGCGGCCGTCGAAGGCGCGCCACTGGGGGTTGGCCTTCGCCAGGTGGCCGCTCAGCGACACTTGCCCCTCGGCAGCGTCCACCACAATGGGAATGTGGGACGCCACCGGCGCGCCGTCCAGGACCGATACCAGGCTGATGAAGCTATGGGCGCGCATGAAGGCGACCAGGATATCGACGTCATCTTCGCGGAAGGCAGGGGGGACGTACATGCTTTCAGACTCCTGTTGAAACATCAACCCAGGCGGACGCCGAAGACGTCCCGCAACACGGCCGCCCGCTCCTCCTCAGCGACGGGGTGTTCCTCGCGCGAGTCGCCGCGTGTCGTGATGAGACGGCCCTCGGCCAGCGTCACGCGGCCGTCGGCCGTCGCCAGGGTGCACACCCGCCGCTGGGTGAAAGACGACTGGGGCGACGTTTGGTGGTACAGGCACGTTGGCTCGTACTCGGCCATCTGGTGCGCCGTCAGGTCGAAGCGGTGTTGCGGGGTCCACGCGCCGTCAAAGTCGCGCTGCCACAGGACGCGGGCGTCACCGTCGCGGTCGAGGCGATAGGCGCGCCTGCCGTCGGGCTGCTCGCCGGTCGTGTCCAGATGCAGGGGGGTGAGGAACGAGTCGCCAAAGCCCACGTCGGCCAGCCAGGGGATCGCCGCGCCGTCCACCCCATCGGCGGTACAGTGGACCCGCAGTGTCAGGTGGTCGAAGGGGGGGCCGAAGCCGCCGTCGCGGCGCGCAACGCCGGCCGCCAGGCGATCTACGGCGTAGCCCAGGTCTTCGAGTAGCCAGGCGAACAGGCCGTTCAGCTCGTAGCAGAAGCCGCCGCGCCGCCGCGTCACGATCTTGGCGTACAGGGTTGGCAGGTCCAGCTGAATGGGTCGGCCCAGGCCGATGTCCAGGTTCTCGAAGGGGACGGCACGCAGATGGGCGACGTGCAGCGCGGCCAGTGTCGCGGCCGTTGGCGCGAGCGATCCTGCGTAGCCGATGCGATCGAGGTAGGCGTCGCGGTTCATAGCATGCCTCTTCGCCGCCACCCGTCCGGCGGCGGCCACGTATAGCACAGTCCGCCGAGGCGTCAACGCGGCTGAGAGCCGCATTCCGCTGTCTCGAGCTGAGATTATACCACATCCAGTCTGCCTCTCTCAGGCGCTCCTCGCTCGCCAATTCTGGTATAATGACCAGGGGCGGTCTCGCGTCCCTGATAGCGGCGGTTGAACGGCCCTTTTCCCACTCAGCACAGGAGGCTCGCGTGAAACGGCTCGCCTTGATTGTGTGCCTGGTTCTGGTCCTGCTCGCATTGGCCGTGAGCATGGCCTTCGCCCAGGGTAACACGACGACTCTCACCCTGTACCACTTCTCGGACTACCACAGCCACGCCCTGCCCGCGTACAGCGAGGGCAAACCCGACCAGGGCGGCATCGCCCGCGTCATCGGCTACCTGCGCAGCAAGAAGCTCTCCGATCCCAACGCCCTCGTCTTCAACGGTGGCGATATGATGAACGCGGGCAGCCCCTCATGGTCCGACAAGTACATGTGCAGCGAGTGGGACTGGTTCAATGGCCTGGCGGAGGCGATGGCCCTGGGCAACCACGAGTTCGACTACGGCCAGCCCATCTTCCAGCAGTGCCTGGCCAAGCTTGCCTACCCCATCCTCAACGCCAACCTCGTCAAGACCGACACCGGCGACCCCGTCTTCCAGGCGGACGGTAAGCCATACATGATTGTCGAGCGCGATGGGGTGCGCCTGGGCGTGTTCGCCGTCGGCAGCAAGGACTATCAGACCCTGATCCGCCCCGCCAACCTGCCAGCTAATACCAAGTTCGCCGATGTGACCGAGACGACACGGGAGATCGTGCGCCGTCTGCGCGAGGAGGAGAAGGTTGACGCGGTGGTAAGCATCGGCCACCGTTCCTACGAGGAGGACCTGGCGCTGGCGCAGGCCGTGCCGGGCATCGACCTCATCCTGGGCACCCACAGCCATCGCAAGGAAGACCTCAAGAAACTACCGGGCACCAATACCTGGTTCATCTCGCCCTACCAGTTCGGCACGTACGTCAGCCGGGTTCAGCTGGCCTTCGCCAACGGCAAGCTGGCCAACGTGTCGGGTGGCCTCGTCCCCATGGACAAGAACGTACCCGAGGCGCCGGACGTGGCCGAGGGCGTCGCCGCCCGCCAGGCCGACCTGGAGGCCGACCCCTTCTTTGCGCCCAAGTTCGTCAAGCTCGGCTCCGCTGCCGTCGAGTTGTCGGACACCAACCTCAACACCGGCGAGGCCGTCATCGGCAACTTCGTCATGGACTTGCTGCGGCAGAAGGCAGGCGTCAACTTCATCGCCTCTACTTCCAGTAGCTTCCGCGCCGGCATCCCGCCGGGTGACATCACCGTGGAGAGCTACCAGGCCGCGCTACCCTTCCGCAACCTCGTCGTCACCTATGACATGACGGGCGCGCAGATTCGCGACATCCTCAACTTCATGGCGACCAAGACGACTACCGACAGCTTCCTCCAGCAGTCGGGCGTCCGCCTGCGGCTACGCAACGGCCAGGCTGAGGACATCCAGATCCTGCGCGACCCCAGCGACCCGTCGCAGGGCTATGAGCCGCTGGACGACGCGAAGGTCTACAAGGTCGGCACGACCGACTTCGCCGCCAACATCCACCCCGACTACAAGCGGCTGTTCGGCGTGGGGACCAACAAGATCGTCACACCCCTCGTCATCAACGACGTGGTTATCGCGGAGATCAAGGCCAACAGCCCCGTGTCGGCCGCCCTGGATGGCCGCGTGAGGTGAGACACCCATGATCTCCGTCGTTCTGAGGAGAGCCGAGGCATGAGCATCACCCATACCCCCTGGGGGCAGACCGCCGACGGCACGCCCGTCGCGTTGTACACCCTGACCAACCGCCACGGCGTCGAGGCGCGCATCGCCACCTACGGCGGCATCGTTGTTAGTCTGCGCGTCCCCGACCGCGAGGGGCGGCTGGCCGATGTCGTCCTGGGCTTCGACAGTCTGGAGCCGTACCTGGCGCGGCATCCCTACTTTGGCGCGCTGGTGGGGCGTGTCGCCAACCGCCTGGGGGGGGCGCGCTTCACCCTCAACGGTGTTGAGTACCACGTGACCAGGACCCACGGCGAGAACAGCCTGCACGGCGGGCTGAACGGCTTCGACCGCCAGGTATGGGCCGCCCACGCCTCGGAGATGACCGACGGGCCACGCCTGGAACTGGCGTACCTCAGCCCCGACGGCGAGGAGGGCTACCCCGGTGCGCTGGATGTCCACGTGGCCTATACTCTCACCGACGACAACGCCCTGGTCATCGACTACCGCGCCACGCCCGACGCCGATACCCTGGTCAACCTGACCAACCATAGCTACTTCAACCTGGCGGGGGCGGGGGCGGGCGATATCCTGGACCACGTGCTGACCATCCACGCCGACGCCTTCACCCCCACCAACGCCCAGCAGGTTCCCACCGGCGAGGTGCGCCCGGTGGCGGGCACGCCCTTCGATTTCCGCCAGCCGACGCGCATCGGGCAGCGCATCCACGCCGACGACGAGCAGCTGCGCCTCGGCAGCGGCTACGATCACAACTGGGCGCTGCCGGGAGGGGACGCAACGCCCGCCCTGGCGGCCGAGGTGTTCGAGCCGACCAGCGGCCGCGGCCTGGAGGTATGGACGACCGAGCCGGGGGTGCAGTTCTACGCCGGTAACAAGCTCGGCGACAGTGGCGAAATCGTCGGCAAGGGCGGCAAGGTGTACGGGCCGCACGCGGGCCTGTGCCTGGAAACCCAGGATTGGCCCGACGCGATTCACCACGCCCACTTCCCGTCACCCATCGTGCGCGCGGGTGACACCTACCGCCAGACGACGATCTTCAAGTTCGTGGTGCGGTAACTGGAGCGTTAGCCAGCCCGGCCTGACATCCACTTTTGAGCTAGAAGTGGGTGTCAGGTCGCGCCGCAAGTGGACGAATCCCCCGCTTTGGAGTACAATTGTTCGGTTAAGTGTGACGACGGTCGCCCCCCGTGGTCGGTTGTCGGTGGTCCGTGGTCGAGCAAGGGAGGATTCTGTGCCGGATGAGACGACGAACGGGCAGAACGGACAGAGCAGTTATACGGCGTCGAGCATCACGGTGCTGGAAGGCCTGGAGGCGGTGCGCCGGCGCCCCGGTATGTACATCGGCAACACCGATGTCATGGGCCTCCACCATTGTGTGACGGAAGTTGTCGACAACTCGGTGGACGAGGCCCTGGCGGGCTACGCCGACCGCATTGAAATCATCATTCACAAGGATTCCTCGGTGACGGTCTCCGACAACGGCCGTGGCATCCCCGTCGATATTCATCCCCAGGTCGGGCGGCCGGCCCTGGAAGTGGTCATGACCAAGCTGCATGCGGGCGGCAAGTTCGGCGGCGGCGGCTACAAGGTCGCCTCTGGCCTGCATGGCGTCGGCGTGTCGGCGGTCAACGCCGTCTCCGAGTGGATGGAGGTCACCGTCCACCAGAACGGCAAGAAGTACCGCCAGCGCTACGAGCGCGGCGTGCCCGTGACTGACGTGATCGAGATTGGGCCGTCTGACGGCAGTGGCACGACGACGACCTTCATGCGCGACCTGGACATCTTCACCAGGACCGCCGAATACAAGTTCCACACCCTGGCCGAGCGCTTCCGCCAGATGGCGTTCCTCACCCAGGGGCTGACCATCCACTTCTGCGACGAGCGCGGCGATGGCCAGGAGACGACCTTCTACTTCGAGGGGGGCATCAAGTCCTTCGTGCGCTATCTAAACCTGACGCGCACGCCGCTGACCGCGCCCTTCTATACGCGCAAGACGGTGGACAGCACCGAGGTCGAGGTCTCGCTCCAGTACACCGGCGGCTACACGGAGACCGTGCTGCCCTTCGCCAACAACATCCACACCACCGAGGGCGGCACGCATCTGACGGGCTTTCGCACCGCGCTGACCCGCACTATCAACGATTGGGCGCGCAAGCAGAGCCTCCTCAAGGACAGCGACGGCAACTTCTCTGGCGAGGACGTGCGCGAGGGCCTGACGGCCGTCATCTCGGTCAAGCTCACCGACCCGCAGTTTGAGTCGCAGACGAAGATCAAGCTGGGCAACGCTGAGGTGCGCACCATCGTCGAGACGGTGATGAACGAGGGCTTCTCCCAGTGGCTAGAGGAAAACCCCAAGGAAGCGCGCACCATCATCGATAAGTCGCTCACGTCGGCTCGCGCCCGCGAGGCGGCCCGCCAGGCCCGCGATCTTGTGTTCCGCAAGAGCGCGCTGGAAGTGTCGCCCCTGCCGGGCAAACTGGCCGACTGCCAGGAGCGCGAGCCGGAGCGGGCCGAGCTGTACATCGTCGAGGGCGACTCGGCGGGGGGCACGGCCAAGCAGGGCCGTGACCGCAAGTTCCAGGCGGTGCTGCCCCTGCGCGGCAAGATTCTGAACGTGGAGAAGGCGCGCCTGGACAAGATGCTCGGCAACAACGAGGTGCGCGCCCTGGTGACGGCCATCGGTACGGGCATCGGCGACGACTTCAACCTGGACAATCTGCGCTACGGGCGCGTCATCATCATGTGCGACGCCGACGTGGACGGCAGCCATATTCGCACCCTGCTGCTGACCATGTTCTTCCGCTACATGCAGCCCCTCATCGAGCGCGGCCACCTGTACATCGCCCAGCCGCCCCTGTACCTCGTCAAGGACGGTAAGGCTCAAAGGTGGGCCTACAGCGACGCCGAGAAGGACCGGCTGGTGGCCGAGCTGCGCAAGGGCGGCAAGGACCCGGAGATCCAGCGCTACAAGGGCCTGGGCGAGATGAACGCCGAGCAGCTGTGGGAGACGACGATGAACCCGGAGAACCGCACGGTGCTTCAGGTGAACATCGAGGACGCCATCACCGCCGACCGCACCTTCGAGATTCTGATGGGGTCAGAGGTTCCGCCGCGCACCCGCTTCATCAACACCCACGCCAAGGATGTCCGTAACCTGGACGTGTAGCGGGACGACGAAGGACGAGGGACCAAGGACCAAGCAGCAGGCTGTTTGGTCCTTGTCGTAGCGAGGGGAGGGCGAGGGCATGAGCAGCATCACCGTGACGCTATCCGAGGAGCGGCTGGCCCAGTTGCGCGAGATGGCCGCGCAACTACAGACAACGCCAGAGGAGTTGGCGCGCGCCAGCATCGAAGACCTGCTGACACGATCTGAGAAGACTGGCGAGGAGACGGAAGCATCGCTCGTCCGAGACTGGATGATGGCATCGACGCCCGCCCTCCTAGAAATCTGGGACAACGAAGAGGATGCCGTCTATGACGAGCTATAGGCGGGGCGACATCGTCCTCGTGGATATTCCCTTCAGTAGAGCCGACGGCCGCAAGCGACGCCCGGCGGTAATCATCAGCGTAGACGAGTTCAATCGCGCGGGCATCAAGTTGATCGTCGCCGCTATCACAAGCAACGTGTCGCCTCCGTTCCGCCCTGGCGATACATTGCTTTCGGAGTGGCGCGCCGCTGGCCTGCTCAAGCCCTCGGCGGTCAGAGGGGTATTGGCGACCGTCGACAAGTCAGATATTGCACGCACTCTTGGCACGATGGCCGCCGCGGAGTTCACCCGCGTCGAGAATAACATCGCGAGCATTCTGGGCCTTACAGTGGCGGGGGGGCATAGGGCTTCCTGAAACCGAACTCATACACATCTCCCTTCATCTCTGTGTCTCCGAGCCCCTGCGTTCCCCCTCTGGCATGATGGGCAGGGAGACCCTGCCCCTACATTCTCCGCAAACAATCCGCGCCAGGCTGTCACTTTTGACGCCTGGCGCGCGTCCTATGTATAGGTAGTCTCTACGCGAGTCATTCCCTGGAGGGCCTGTGCGCCGCTACCTCGTAGCGTGGCTGTTGCTGCTGCTCGCCGCCTGCTCGCCGCCCCGGGTCGCTGGCCCCGGCTCCACGCAGCCCACTGAGACGCCGTTCCTGCGCATCGTGGCCCCCACGCCGGCCTTCGCCGCGCCACCGCTCGCCGCACCACCGACCACGTCACCGCCCGACTACACCCCGCCGACGCCAGCGCCCACAGCGCCCCTGGGCTATGTGCCGCCCGCCGCGCCGACGGCCGTCCTGCAGCCGACCTACCTACCCCCGCCTGGCCCATCGGCGACCCTGCTGCCGCTGACCCACACGCCGGCCCCGCAGCGGCCGACGCCGGCCATCGCCACCCCCTACCCCCTGCCGCCGACGCCGACCCTCGCGCCGCCAGCCAGCCCCGGTCGCCTCCTGTTCAGCGTCCCGTGGCCGGACACGGGGCCGACGGCGGATACGCCCGGCATCGCTGTGGGTCGCGACGGCACGCTGTTCGTCACCGACGTGGCGCAGCCCGGCATGTACCGTTACCGCGCCGACGGCCAGCCCCTCGGACACTGGGACATTCCGCCCCTGCCCAATGGCCCACCACCACCATCCCAGAGTCCTGGGCCGCGAACCCTCGCCGTGGCGGGCGACGGCTCGCTGTACGTACCGCTATGGGACGGGATGCGGCGTCTCACGCCCGACGGCCGTCTCCTCGGAGCATGGCCCGCGTCGCCGCCGGACGGGGCGCTGAGCCTGGCCGTCGGCCCCGATACCACCGTCTACGCGGTCAATTCGCAACGCAGTCAGGTCAGCCGTCTCACCGCCGACGGCGCGCCCCTCGGCGCGTGGAATGGGCCGCGGCCCGACGAGCCGTTCCGCGCCGCGTCGGCCGTCGCCGTCGGTCCCGACGGCACGGTGTACGTCGCCGACTGGGGGGCCAGCCGCATCCACCTGTTCGCACCCGATGGCCGCTTCCTGAGCGCGTGGGTCGGTCCGCCCAACGGCCAGGCCGACATCTATACGCCCGTTGCCCTGGCCGCCGCGCCCGACGGCAGCGTGTTCGTGCTGGAAGGCCGTCGCCGTCGCGTGGCGCGCTTCGACCCGGCCGGCCGGCTCATCGAGTGGTGGGACGGCCCGGCCGACGGGGACCGCCCCTTCTCGCCCTACGCCCTGGCCGTCACCGAAGGCCGCATCTACATCGTGGACGCGGCGAACCAGCGCGTGCAGGCCTACGGCTACACGCCCCTCGGCCCGCCCGTCCCGACCCTGGCCGCCACGCCGCCCCGCTGAGCGGCATTGTAGATTGGAAGGTTGAAGGTTGAAGGTGGCAGGGGCCGTCCTTCAACCTTTCAACTCCTCGGTCGTCGGTGGTCGGTCATCCGTGGTCGCCGCTCACTTCCACTTGGTGAGAATCGTCTCGCGCTGGAAGAGGCGGACGCCAACTTGCAGCACGATGGCGGCGAGGACGAGGAGGACCCCGGCAGCGGCGAGGATCATGGGCAGGCCGATGAGGAACAGGCCCGATATTTGCGCGATGAGCAGGGCTACCACTGGCAGCACCAGCAGCGTCGCGATTTGCTGCGCCGAGCGCGGGTCGGTCGCCCGCGACGAGACGATCACCCCCAACCCCAGCGCCAGGAGCGCTACCAGCGGCGTGATGAGGAGAATCATCGCCCACGCCGTCCCGTCGAGGGCGTAACGCGCCACCTCAGGCCCGCCGAGAAGCCACACGACCAGGGCAAACGCCAGAAATAGCAACCACGCCCCCGCCACCGCCGGCAGGCTGGCAGCCAACGCCTTGCTGAGCAGCAATTGCCGCGTCGTCGTCGGCGTCGCCAGGACGGCTTCCAGGCTGCGGCTCGTCTTCTCGCCGATGATGCTGTAGGTGGCGATGCTCATCGCGCCCATGATGGGCAGCAGCAGGAACAGGGGCAGGAACTGGCGGATGGAGAACACCTGGAACTGTTGCAGGGGAGTCAGCGCCTCGAAGCCCGGCAGCGCGCCCGACAGCAGCCTGAGCATCGGCCCCATGTCCGAGTCGGTCGTCATGCCATCGCCCACCAGGGCCGGCAGGCCAAAGGCGATGAACAAGGGCATGAGGGTGAACATGATGCCCACCAGGGCAAATGACCAGACGAGGGTGCGGTTGTGGAGCGTCTCCACCCACTCCTTACGGATGATGGCTTCAATGGGCGTCATGGTTGAGTAGCTCCAGGTAAACCTGCTCCAGGCTAGCGTGGTCCTCGGTCACGAACTGTACCCGCGCGCCAGCCGCCACCAGCGCCGCGATGAGGGCCGGGTTATCGGTGGCCGGGTCGGTCAGATCGACATACAGCGTATCGCCGCGC
>JAHCIE010000073.1 GCA_026129385.1 Anaerolineae bacterium | reverse complement strand
CAGTGTCCAGGCGCGTGCGGTGTGGGCGTTGGTCATCGTCTCCAGGGTGGTGAAGGTCTTGGACGACACGATGAATAGCGTCTCAGCCGCGTCCAGGTCGTGGGTAGCCTCGGCAAAGTCGGTGCCATCCACATTGGACACGAAGCGAAAGGTTATGTCGCGCGCGCTGTAGTGGCGCAGCGCCTCGTATGCCATGACAGGGCCCAGGTCTGAGCCGCCGATACCGATGTTGACGACGTTGCGAATCGGACGCCCCGTGTAGCCTGTCCACTCGCCGCTACGCACGCTGTCGGCAAAGGCGGCCATGCGGTCCAGCACGGCATGCACCTCAGGCACGACATTCTTGCCATCGACGACGATCTGGGCGTCGCGCGGCGCGCGCAGCGCCACGTGCAGCACGGCGCGATTCTCGGTGATGTTGATGCGGTCGCCGCGGAACATGGCGTCGCGGCGCGCCTCCAGGTCGCTCTCGCGGGCCAGGTCCACCAGCAGCCGCAGCGTCTCGTCGGTGATGCGATGCTTGGAGTAGTCAAGATACAGGCCGGCCGCGTCGAGGGCCAGCCGCTCGCCACGCTGGGGGTCCTGCGCGAACAGCGTCTGGAGATGGACATCCTTGATGGACTGATAGTGAGCCGCCAACGCCCGCCAGGCGGGACGCTGGGTGACAGAAATATGGTCGGCCATAGCCATTGAACTCCTCCCCTTCGTCAGCGACCGCGCCGCCGGTGCGCCATGCGCCTGGCCACCAGATTATAGCACAACGCGCGCCCATACCAGGGAGCATTGGTGAGTATCGACCTCATGCCGCTGGAGACTGAGTTAGCCCGTGCCAGCCCCGCTCGGCGTCGGTAGCGCTGCTTCCGGCTCGTCCCCTGTCGCGCGAGTCGGCAGCCGCCGCACATACCACAACGCCAGCAGCGCGAACAGGGCAATCGAGGCGAACGCCGCCTTGAGCGCGGCGATCTGGGCGTCGGCGTATTCTGTGACGATGGCGTCCACCTGGGCCGGGCTGAGGCCCGCCGCCTCGGCGCTCGCTCGTACCTGCTCCGTACTGACGAAGTTGGCGTTCTTCTCCGCCGCCGCGGCTATCTGACTGCTCACGCCGGCCAGGGCCGGGTCCGCCAGCACAGCGGTCTGGAAGTTCGTCACCAGTGACGCGATGAGGATTGAGCCGACCAGGGCCGTTCCCAGCGATGCGCCCAGGTTTTGGGCCGTCCCTTGCAGGCCGCCCGCCTCACTCCCCCGCTCAGGCGCGACCGACGACATGATGACGTTGCCCAGTTGCGAGGCCAGCAAGCCCAGCCCCGCGCCCACCAACGCCAGCGCCACGGCAAAACCCGCCGACTGGAGGCTCGGCCCGGTGAAGGCGATAAGCAACACCTCGCCGATCAGCATGCCTATGAGGCCAATCTCGACGATGCGCTTCGGGGAATAGCGCGCCGCCAGCGACGCGCCCAGGAGCGCGAAGAAGAACAGACCCATCGACAGCGGTAGGATCGTGATACCGGTTTGCAGCGAGTCATAACCGAGCACCGTCTGTAAATACAGCGGCAGCACGAAGAACGTGCTCATGATGATGAACTGCTGGCAAAGCAGCGTGGTCAGGCCCGCCCGCAGGCGCGGGATGCCCAGCAGGCGCACATCGAGCAGCGGCTCCTTGCCTGCTTCTATCAGAGACTCCTCACGCCGGGCGAACAACGCCAGCAGGATGAGGCCGACCACAATCAGCCAGAAGACGGGTGACAACCCCAACGGCGTCAGCGGCGCGGCGGCCGTGGGCGTGATCCAGCCCCACTGGCTGGAGCGCAGGATGCCAAAGACGGCCAGGCCCAGACCCGCCGCCGACAGGACTGCGCCGCCGAGGTCGAGCCGGCCACGCCGTCCCGCCGTCGCGGGGATGGCGCGCAGGAATAGCATCAGCGCCAGCACGACGACGGTTTCCGTGGCGAAGACCAGCCGCCAGGTATAATTGGCCGTCACCCAACCGCCAATCAGCGGGCCAAGCGCCGCCGACGCCCCGCTGACGCCGCCCAGGATACCGTAAGCCAGGGCGCGCTGGCGGCCTGCATAGGTGGCCGCCGTCAGCGCGGCGATGGCCGGGATAACCAGTACCGCGCCCAACCCCTCAACGAACGACCACCCGACGATCAACACACCCAACGTCGGCGACAGCGCCGTAATCAGCGAGCCGGTCCCGTAGACCAGCAGGCCTATGGCATACGCGCGTTTGGCCCCCCAGCGGTCACCAAGCTTACCGCCAATCAGCATGAAGGCAGCCATCACCAGGGTGTAGAGGGTGATAGCCGTCTGCAAGCCGACGACGGTCGTATTGAGGTCCTCGACGATCTGGGAAATCGACACGTTCATCACGGTCGTGTCGAGGACCATCACGAACTGCGCCGCCGCCAGCATGGCGATGACGCCCCAGCCCGCTTTCTTCTCTGCTGCGTTGGTGGCCATAGTTCAGCGCCTTCACACCTTGTCGCCCGGCCGGCCTCGCGGCCCTCACGCCGCCGACAATGGAGCAGGCGTTACTTTGCCGGTACGTCAGGTGCAGCCGTCAATACTCAGGGGCCGTTCGGATCCGCTGCCATCCATGTCTTTAGATCGACCAGGGGCTGCTGCGAAACAGCGATAGAGCCAGCTTGTGGGCGATCAAGCTCGACGATGAGCATAATCACCAGGGAGAACGAGAGGGCCAGGAAGAAGGTGGCCCAGGTCCGCCGCGAGCCGGCGATGGCGGTCTGGTATCCTACCCCTATCATGCTGAGCATGATGAGGGCAATGAGTACCAGCCAGACAGTGGGAGGAATCCGCGCTTGAAGGCCGATGGCCACCCTCAAAGCATGCAGATTGGTCACCTCGTTCAGCGCTTCAATGTAGAGAGCGGCCACATCGGAGTTCATATCCTGGCGCGCATTGGCGACTGCCATGTCCCATAGACGTCGTTGGGTGTGGTCCGCCCTGACAAGGGCATTCGAGACTCGATCGAGGTCACCACTCTGAACAGCAATCAGGCGATCGTCTACATACGCGCGGAGCAGCGTCTTCGCTTCGTTGCGATCCGGCTGCGGGAGGAACTCGGACCGCGCATAGGCCGTCCGAAGCGCGTTGGCTTCATCGCGCACGAGGGCCTTGCGCGTGTCAAACCGATCGGACACGATCGCGAAGGTAAAGGCCAGAATGAACGCCAGCAAGCCCAGGGTAGTACCCGAGATGGCCGAGACCGGCGATTCCTTCTCATCCTCCGTGCGATCGCGGATGCGCCGGCCGCCCCGATAGCCTACCTCAATCGCGATCATCACCGCGGCAACTGAGAGTGCGAAAATGCCCCACGCAGGTGTGCTGTCCATGCTGATTCAAATCTCCTGCCCAGGGATCGGTCCTTCGCCACGGCGGCCGGCCGCCGAGTAGCCTGGCCTGGATGGCCGCACCTACTCGACGGCCTGACGCCTCCTTACGTACTCACAGCTGGCGGGGCAAGAGATTGCGTCGCGGGCTGCGGCGCGGCTTCTCTGGCCCGACGGACATCTAGTAGCCGGTATAGCCTGGCACGCGCTTGCGGCCATAGCCACCCGTGTAGCTGGCTACGTCAGCGAACACCGCCAACCCCAGCCACAGCCAGTCCCAACCGACAACGCCACCAGGCGCGACCAGGACGTACATCAGGGTCGTCCAGGGAAGGAAGATGAGACCCGCCACCGGCCACAGCCACCAGACGATAGGCCAACTGTTGAACGTCAGGTTCCACAAGCCCGGCTGAAACAACCACCAGAATGCGCCCACAATACGTGGGCCGAGCAACACGAGGGCCAGGAAGAAGCAACACATAGCCGGTCTCCTTTTGAGGTGTCAGTAGGATGAGTCCTCGAAACAGGTTCTACGCACTTCCCGGCGGAGCGCCTCCTTTCTTCTGTTCGCGGGCCTGGGCGCGGCGCTCGCTCCACGAGGCGGCAGCGAAGAAGCCGAAGACCGCGCCCGCGCCTGCGCCGACCAACATAACGGCCGTGCCAATCAAGGTGAAGCCTAGCTGCCAGAGCAGCCAGCCGATCAGCAGGCCCACGGCTGCGCCCAGGAGCGCTCCCACCACCCCCGTGAGACTCAGACGACATCCGCCCATGTTTCTACCCCTCCCATGAGTCTCAACGCCGGCGAATCGGTTGTTGCGCTACCTGGCGGGGCCTGGCGCGGCCGCGACCTGACTCGCCTGGGCCGCAGCCGAGCGCCGCCGCCGGCGCAGGAAGAACTTGATCGCTTCGTCCACCAGCAGCAGGACGACAGCGAACACGATGCATACCAACCATTGGGTCAGGTTGAGTGTGGTCAGGCTCAACCACTGCTTCAGGAAGTCGAGGGTCGTGGGGAGCAGAACGAACAGCAACGCCAGCCCGTACAGCTGCAACTGGCGTCGGTCGCCCAGCGTATCACGGTCGAACGTCGACTCGGTTTCGCTCCGGCAGCTCAGGCCGATGACAATGTTGAACAGCGAGAAGGCCACAAAGGCCATCGTCGCCGCCAGGGCCACCCCACCGGGTGTGTAGGACGCTTGCAGGAACAACGTACCAAAGGCCATCAGCAGCCCGATGAAGATGATGCGCAGCCACTGCGAGCGCGATAGCACCGGCTGAGCCAGCGGCCGCGGCTTGCGCTCCATCAGCCCCGGCGATGGCTTGTCGAAGCCCAGCGCCACGGCGATCGGAACCTGCACCAGGAAGTTGATCCACAGGATGACAAACGGCGTGAAGGGAATGCCGTTGGCGATGGCAAAGAATGCCGCCCCCAAGAAAGCGGCGATGAACGCCACCAGCGCCGTCATCTGGAAGCGGATGTACTTACTCAGGTTGTCGTACAGGGCGCGGCCATACTCCACCGCCTTGACAATAGTGGCAAAGTTGTCGTCGGTGAGAATCATCACCGCCGCCTCCTTCGACACCTCCGTGCCGGTAATGCCCATCGCCACGCCGATATCGGCCTTCTTGAGGGCGGGCGCGTCATTGACCCCGTCGCCCGTCATCGCCACGATGTTGCTCTGCTTCTGGAGCATGGTCACCAGGCGAATCTTGTCCTCCGGCGCCACGCGCGCCACCACGCCAATATCGGGCAGTTCCTGCATCAGCTCGTCGTCGCTCATGGCGGCGAACTCCGCGCCCGTCAGCGCCTTGCCCTCGATGCCCAACTCGTGGCCGATGGCCGCCGCCGTCACGGCATGGTCGCCGGTGATCATGCGCACCTGGATGCCGGCGCTGTGGCACTTGGCGATGGCGTCCTTCGCCTCGGCGCGCGGCGGGTCCACGATGCCCACCATCGCCATCAGGGTCAGGTCCTTGACCTGGCTGATCAGGTCGCCCTTAGGGTCGAAGCTAGACGGGTCAAAGTCACGCCGCCCCACGACCATGACGCGCATGCCGCCCTGGGCGAGGGACGCGTTGCCTTCCAGAGCCAACTGGCGGTTCTCGTCGGTGACCACCGCTGATTGGCCGCCGGGCAGCCAATACGAACTGGCGCGGCTGATGAGGACATCGGGCGCGCCCTTGACGAAGCAGCGTACCACGGGCTGGCCCTGCTCGTTGGTCATGTTGTGGAAGGTCGCCATGAACTTGTATTCGGAGTCGAAGGGAACCTCGGCGACGCGGGGGTACATCTGCCGCGCGCCGCTCACGCTGATACCGCCCTTTTCGGCCAGCACGATGAGAGCGCCTTCGGTAGGATCGCCGATGAGGGTGTCGCCGTCCAGACGGGCGTCGGCGCACAAGGCCATGGGCAGCAGCACCGCGTCGAGATCGACCTTCGCTCCGCCCGCGCTCAGGATTTGTCCCTGGGCGGTGTAGGCGGCCGCGCCCTTCTGCCAGGGCTGACCCGCTGGGGCGGCGCCCATGACGACCCGTTCCAGTTGGCCCTGGGTGCTGTAGCCCTCGCCCGTGATCTTGAAGCGGTTCCGACCGGGAACGATCAGCTCGCGGGCAGTCATCTTGTTGAGGGTCAGGGTGCCAGTCTTGTCGGAGCAGATGGCCGACACCGAGCCGAGGGTCTCCACCGACGGCAGGCGCTTGACGATGGCGTTCTGGCTGGCCAACACCCGCGTGCCCATAGAGTACAGGGTGGTGACAACGGCGGGCATGCCGGTGGGGATAGCCGAGATGGCGAGGGCGATACCGGCGATGAAGATGGTGTCGAAGGCCTGGCCGTTGCGCAGGCCCATGAAGATCATCAGGATGAACGCCAGGCCCGCCAGACCGGCGATGATAAGAGTCAGACGGTCGAGCTGCTTCTGGAGGGGGGTCTTGTCGGCCTCAGTCTTGTTGAGCAGGTCGGCGATGTGCCCCATCTCCGTGCCCATGCCCGTCGTCGTGACGATCATCTCGCCGCGCCCGCGGGTGACGGAGGTGTTCATGAAGGCCATGTTCAGGCGGTCGCCGAGGGCTACGTTAGGCTTGGCGATGGCAGCCGTATCCTTGAGCGTGGCGACGCTCTCGCCGGTCAGCGCCGCCTCCTCGATCTCCAGGGTCGCCGCGATGAACAGGCGGCCGTCGGCGGGGACACGGTTGCCGGCCTCCATCAGAACAATGTCGCCGGGAACGAGGCCCTCGGCCTCGATCTCCACCGCCTCACCGTCGCGGCGGACGCGGGCGATGTTCTTGAGCATCTTTTCGAGCGCCGAGAGGCTGGCCTCGGCCTTGGCCTCCTGGCGCAGGCCCAGCACGGCGTTGAAGATGGTCAACAGGACCAGAACCAGGGTCGTGCCAATATCGCGGGTGAAGACGAAGCTGAGGATGGCGGCGACGATGAGGATGATCTGCATGAAGTCGCGATACTGGCGCAGGAAAGCCTTCCAACCAGGCTCCTTCTGCTTGGCGGCGAGCAGGTTAGGGCCGTATTGCTGGAGGCGGGCCTGGACCTCGGCCGCGCTCAAGCCCTTCGCCGGATCGACGCCCAGAGCTTGCGCCACCTCGTCGGGCGACTGCGCATACCATGCGGGTTGAGTACCTGATGGTTCGGCCATAAGATGAGTCCTTCCTCTAGGAAAATATCGTTACTGGATACCGGACAGCAGCCGCCAGCCCGCCCCACCACGTCGCCGCGATCATAGCCTGCCTTCGGTCGGGCTGGGGGCGCTGCGTCCACCCTAGTACTTCTCCGGAATATGGCGGAAGGGGTAGTCAGGTTCCACGTAATCGCCCCGTGGCTGGCGCTTGGGCAGCTTCACCTTCTCACGCGGAATCTCGTGGTAGGGAACGAGACTCAGGAAGTGAGAAATACAGTTGAGGCGGCCCCGCCGCTGGTCGTGGGAATCCACCACCCACCACGGCGAGTCCGGCGTATCCGTGGCCGCGAACATCGCATCCCGCGCGCGCGAGTAGTCGTACCACCGCCGATGACTCTCGAGATCCATCGGGCTGAGCTTCCAGATCTTGCGGTAGTCATTGATGCGCTCCTCAAACCGCTCAGTCTGGTCCTCCATCGTCTCTTCCAGCCAGTACTTGACCAGAATGACCCCCGAGGCGATGATGGCGCGCTCCACGGCCGGGGTGAACTTGAGAAACGTCGCCACCTGTTCCTCAGTGGCGAAGCCCATGACCCGCTCGACGCCAGCCCGATTGTACCAGCTACGGTCGAAGAGTACAATCTCGCCGGCGGCTGGGAGGTGGGGCAGATAGCGCTGGATGTACATCTGCGACTTCTCCCGCTCGGTCGGCGACGGGAGCGCCACCACGCGGAAGACACGCGGGCTGGTGCGCTCGGTGATGCGCTTGATGATGCCACCCTTGCCGGCCGCGTCGCGCCCCTCGAACAGCACGCAGATCTTGGCCCCCGTGACCCTGACCCACTCCTGTAACTTCACCAGTTCAATCTGGAGCTTTTCCAGCTCCGCCTCGAACTCCTTGCGGCTCATCTTGGGCTTGGGTTCTGTCGCGCCCTCAGCGCCGGCCGTAGCGGACAACACGCCCGTCGCCGCCGCGTCGCCGCCCTTCGACTTGCGCTTCTTAGCCTTCTTGCCTGCCATACGGCCTCCTCTGCCGGTTGGGCGGATCGATTGCTCCCAGCCTGGCGCGATGCTCGGTGCGCATGCGTCGGCTCGCTGGTATACTAGCCGCCACCGTCCCCTGCTGCATCACCCTTCCCGGTCCATCGTCGGTCCATTGTAGCACAGTCCTGACTTATGCCAACTCGATGTAGGCAAGCCGTGATGAACAAGTGGTTGAGGTAGGCTCGGCGCGCCCACGAGCGTGGGCCTTTCCAGGGGGACAAGGGCTGTCGGGGGCGCTGGTCAGTCGAAGGTCACCAGGCCCAGACGTTGGCTGACTTCGATGGCTTCCGCCCGGCTGTTGACGTCCAGCTTCTCGTAGATGTGATGAATGTGCTTCTTCACCGTCGATGGCGAGATGACGAGGCGATGAGCGATTTCCCGATAAGAGTGGCGGCGGACCAGCAGGTCTAGAATCTCCAGCTCGCGAGGGCTGAGAGGGTCGCGAAGACGAGCCTGGGCCTGCCGCTGGTGAAGCATGGCACGATCGGTGGCGACGTGCAGCGATGGGCTGACGGCGAACTGTCGCAGCAGGTAGCCGACGTAGTCAGCCAACTCCTCGCGCGGCGTCCATCGGTCGAGCAGGCGGGCTATGTCAGGGCCAAGGTCCAAGAAGTTGCGCGTGAACCCGCCTGGCTTACCGAGGCGCACAGCCTGCTCAAGCCACGCCTCGGCCGCGGCCTTGTTCCCCAGCCGGTCGTAGGCCAGCGCGCTCAAGGCCGACACTGCGACGCGCATGGGGACATTCGAGAAGGCGACCGACAGGTGTTCAAGATGCGCCAGATGCGTGAGCGCCTCGCGCGCATCGTCGCGCTGGCCACTGGCTACCAGAACCCGCGCCTGCGCCAGCTGCGGCACCTCAGTGAGAACCATAGCCCCCTGCTCTGGCGTCGGTCGCACCTCGAGCAGCCATCGTCGAGCCTCGGCCGCCTTCCCATGCCACGCCGCGCGGTGGGCGCGGAACGCGGCGAGGAGACGCAGCGTCACGAGATTCGTCGTGTCCCAGGCCAGATCCGTGAGGCTGTCGAGCAAGGCGTCCGCTGCCGACGACTGGCCCTCCAGATCATCGACCCGAGCCAGGGCGAATACACTGCCGCGCAGAACCATGTGGTTCACCTCGTGGCGGTGAGCCAGAACCGCCTCGAGATGGTAGCGCGCCTGGTCGAGCTGGTTCCGCTCGTAATAGCCCAACCCCAGCAAGAAGTTGACCCAACCCACGCCAATAGGCCGGGCGTGGCGGCTGTACAGCGGGAGCAGTTGACGGCCGACGGCCTCGACACTTGCCAGATCCCCCCGCAGCCAGTGAACGAAGGCGAGGCCGAGCAGCGAGCGAATGACCAGCTCCGTGTTGCCCCGCTGCGTGCCCTCCGCCACCGCTGTATTTAGCAGATCCAGCGCCGCATCCTGGCGACCTGTCAGGTGCAGGGCGACTCCCGAATTGAAAGCGGCCCAGCCATCCAGCGGCGAGTAGGTGGCATCCACCGCGAGACGCGCGCGAGTCGCCCGTTGCAGAGCAGCCTCGACATTGCCAGCCATCCATTCGGCCGGCGCGGCCAGGGCGGCAAGACCAGCTTCGATACCCGCCTTCGACCATGCCGCCTGGTCAGCCTCTGGGCCGTGGAGGAGATGCTGAATCTGCTCGATGCGCGCCTGTAGCTGGGAATACCCCTGACGGAGCGTCATGGCCCAGGTCTCGCCGATGAGGAGAACAGGATTGCACGCGACACGCTCAGGCGGTAGCAGGTGCAGCCAGCCCTCCAGGCGCAGCCATTCCTCCCGTGTGATGAGGGTCAGCATGTGCCTCTCGACGAGGTGGACAGCCCTGTCCGTAACGCCCGCCGCCAGGTAATGCCCGATCGCCTTGTCGACCAGCCCCCGCGCCTCGAACCAGGCCGCCGCGCGCCCATGCAGCGCCTCAATAGCGGCCGGCTCCAGCGTCATCTGTAGTCGAAACTGGAGCGCCCGTTGCAGCAGGCCATGCAGGCGGAACCAGACCCCGTCGGCGTCGACTGGCACCACCAGGAGATTCGTGCTGGCTAGCCAGTCGACAAATGCCTGCCCGGTCCACTCGCCGCGCACGTCGTCCGTCATCGCCTCGCACAAGGCGGGCGTAAGGCGATCGAGGATCGAGGTCCTCAACAGCATAGCTTGAACGGCGGGCGGCTGTTGCGAGTAGACCTCCTCCAAGAAGAAAGCCAGAACCTGGCTATGCGACGAGGCACGTGGCGCCGTCATCACGCGCGCCGCGTCGGCATCATCGCGCAAGGCCAGGCCGAGGAGGCGCAGCGCCACAGCCCACCCTTCGGTCTGACTAAGCGCTCCATCGACGAATTCAGGTTCAACGGGGCGGCCCGCCGCCTGCTCCAACAGCGCCTGGGCCTCCTGGTGATCGAAGCGCAGGTCGTCGGCCAACACGTCGAGCACCGCGCCCTGGGCGCGCAGGCGCGTCATGGGGAAGAGCGGCATCTGTCGGCTGGCAATCACGAGATGGGTAGTCAAGGGCAGGCGCGGCAGCAACTCACGCATGATCTGGTGAGTCGCCGGATCACCGACGGCCTCGTAGTCATCGAGAATGACCACCAACTCCTGATCCAGCTCGTCCAGCTCCGCCGCAAGACCGGTGGCCAGCGCGTGGGCAGATGGGATGGTCGCGCCATTGAGGGCGGTCAGCGTCGAGCGTCCAAACGCGGGATAGAGGGTTTGGATGCTGGCAATCAACCCGCGGAGGAAGGGTTCCGGCTGGCTGTCGCTGGCCTCTACCGACAGCCAGGCGACCGGTAGCGGGCATGTCTCCGCCCAGATGCTCAAGAGGGTTGTCTTGCCCATACCGGCGGGCGCGGCGATGACGGTGATCGGCAGACGCAGGGCGTGGTTGAGTTGTCCCAGGAGGCGAGGGCGTGGGGTGAGATCTGGTAGTGTTCTGGGGAGGTTGATCTGTGTGTGCCGGATGGCCGGTCCAACGATCATGCCAACCGCCATGCGAGTCTCCTGGAACGTGGCCGCGGGGCTGACGAAGCGCTCGTGCGGACGTCGTTACGCGCCAAAGCGCCGTCTGCGCATGAATCAACGCCGCATTCGGGCAATTATACGATCTGGGGGGACGCTGTCAATAAGCGGGCGGCGCGTCAGGTTGCCATTCTTCCCGGTGGTGTGTCAACGCTGAATCCCCGCCGAGGCGCACCTACACCAACGGCTAGGTCGGCCCCGCCCGCCTGCTACCCCCTCGCCCCCATTGGAATAGCCAATCCCTATCACGCACTGCGTCAAAAACAGGCCTTTTGACTATTGTTTTTCGCCTGACTCGGATGTATGATGGGGGAAGTGATGCAGTGCGTCATTCCTCTCCCTTCACCCTCTGAGGAGGCTGTCCTATGGCTAAAGCAACCAATGGAGACAAGAGCCGCTGGTCGGCGGGCGTGACCCCCTACGCCGAGATGGGGTACTACGACGCCGACTACACGCCCAAGCCGACCGACATTCTGTGCGCCTTCCGCATCGTGCCCCAGGAGGGCATCGAGCCTATCGAGGCCGCCGCCGCCGTGGCGGGCGAGTCGTCCACCGCCACGTGGACGGTGGTGTGGACGGATCGCCTGACGGCCCACGAGCACTACCAGGCCAAAGCGTACCGCGTCGACCCGGTGCCCGGCTCCGACCAGTATATGGCCTACATCGCCTACGACCTGGACCTGTTCGAGGAAGGCTCCATCGCCAATCTCACG
>JAHCIE010000072.1 GCA_026129385.1 Anaerolineae bacterium | reverse complement strand
GCGGGGTGTCCATGCGCCAGGTGATCGAGGCCTGCGCCGAGGCGATGGGCTGGCAACGGGCGGCCGATGGCTGGCGGCGGCCCGTGGCCGAGACGCCCGGCGAATCGCGGCGCCGGCGCGGCATTGGCTTTGCCGCCGCCTTCAAGAACATCGGCTTCTCCTTCGGCGCGCCGGAGCATTGCTTCGCCTCGGTGGAGCTACACGGCGGCGGCGACATCGAGCAGGTCGTCGTGCGCTGCGCCGGGGCCGACGTGGGCCAGGGCGCACATCAGGCCTTCGCCCAGGTGGCGGCGGGTGCGCTGGACGTGCCCATCGAGCGCGTGGAGGTCATCGGTGCGGACACGGCCGAGACGCCTGGCTCCAGCGGCTCGTCGTCGGCGTCGCGCATGACCTTCATGGCTGGCAATGCTATCAAGGGCGCGGCCGAACGCGCCCTGGTGATGTGGCGCGACGAAGACGACCGCCCGGTCGTGGCGACCTATGAGTACATCCCGCCGCCGACGACACCCCTGGATGAGGAGGGGCGCTCCGACCCCAACTTCGCCTACGGCTACGTCGCTGAGGCGGTCGAAGCCGACGTCGACCTGGATACGGGCGAGGTGCGGCTGCGGCGCGTGGTGTGCGCCGACGACGTGGGTGAGGCTATCAACCCACAACTCATTACCGGCCAGGTCGAGGGTGCGATCATCCAGGCCCAGGGATGGGCGACCATCGAGAACTTCGTCCAGCGCGACGGCAAAGTGCTAACCGAGCACTTCTCTACCTACCTGATTCCCACCGTGCTGGACGTGCCCGACCACCTGGATAGCGTGATTCTGGAAGTGCCCGACCCCAACGGACCGTTTGGCGCGCGCGGCATGGCCGAGATGCCCTTCATCCCGCTGGCCCCGGCCCTGACCGCAGCCCTCCACGACGCCACCGGCCACTGGTTCGACGCCCTGCCCCTGACGCCGCCCCGCGTGCTGGAGACGCTGTACGGGGCCGACTACGGCGAGATCTCGACCGATGACGGCCTCCACACGCAGGGCCCGTCGAGGGGTCTGTCGACGTCATGACCTTGCCCCTGTTACGGAACATCCCTGACTCCCTGGAGACGGCTCGCCTGCTCATCCGTGTGCCACAGGCGGGCGATGGCCCTGCCCTCAATGCCGCCGTGTGCGACAGCCTGGACGAGCTGCGCCCCTGGATGCCCTGGGCGCAGCAGCCGCCAAGCCTGGACGAGTCCGAGGAGGTGGCGCGGCAGGCGCGGGTCCAGTTCCTGGAGCGTAGCAACATCATGCTGCTGCTGACACTGAAGGGCACGGATACGATCATTGGCGGCAGCGGTCTGCATCGTATTGACTGGGATGTGCCCAGATTCGAGATCGGCTACTGGCGGCGCACGGGCTACGAGGGCCAGGGTTACGTGGCCGAGGCCGTCGGGGGCATCACTGCGTTTGCTTTTGACGTGCTAGGGGCGCAGCGGGTGGAGATTCGCATGGATGGTCGCAATCTGCGCAGCCGCGCCGTCGCCGAGCGGGCGGGCTATTACCTGGAAGGCGAACTGCGCCAAGACAGTCGTGCCGTGGACGGTAGTCTGCGCAGTACTCTGGTCTTCAGTCTGCTGCCCGACGAGTATCGTCGCCGAATCGCGGATGGTCGTGAAGGAGGCTAACAACCGCCGATGAATCCCGAAGAATTGCAGGCTGTCGGTCGGCTGATGCTCGCGGCGCTCTTGGGTGGTGTGCTTGGCTGGCAGCGCGAGCGGCAGCAACGGCCGGCTGGCTTGCGTACTCACATCCTGGTCGCCGTAGCGGCCGCGGGCTTCACCCTGGCCGGTATGTATGGCTTCTCCACTGAGAGTCAGTTGCGGGACCCGGCCCGCGTTGCGGCTCAAGTCGTGACCGGGATCGGCTTTCTGGGCGCGGGAACCATCTTTCGCACCGGCAGTACGGTGCGCGGGCTGACGACGGGGGCCAGCATCTGGCTGGCGGGTGCCCTGGGTCTTATGGCCGCGTCAGGCCTGCTGATGCTGTCGGTCGTCGCCGCGCTGGTTGGGTGGTTTACCCTGGCCGTGTTGCCGAACATCGCGGAACCGTTGGTGGGCAACCACGTGGAGCACACGCACTATGGAGGGGAGAACGACCTCGACGCTCCTGCACCCGGATCTCAGACAGGTCAGCCGCCAGACGAAAGCCACACGTCTTGAGGTCGCTCGGAGCGACCTTGAGTGACATCGAAACTGCTCTGGAACCCAGGCCGGTCCCGGTATGAGAGGCAGTCATGCTCTTCCTTTCCCCTGTCCTTGTCCTTATTCGCGGCGCGGGTGACCTGGCAACGGGCGTCGCCGTGCGTCTGTACCGCTGCGGCTTCCAGGTTGTGATGACTGAGCTGCCCCAGCCGCTGGCCGTGCGGCGCACCGTCGCCTTTGCCCAGGCTGTCTACGACGGCGCAATGATTGTCGAGGACATCCCGGCACGGTTGGTTGACGCAGGCGATGTCCACGCGACGCTCGGCGATGGCGTTGTGCCCGTCGTTCTCGACCCCCACGGCTGGGCCATCGGCGCACTGCTACCCGAAGTCGTAGTCGATGCGCGCATGGCGAAGCGCAACCTCGGTACGACGCTGGACGACGCGCCGCTGGTCGTGGCGCTCGGCCCCGGCTTCGTGGCGGGCCAGGACTGTCACGCCGTGGTCGAGACGAATCGCGGCCACGACCTGGGGCGGGTCATCTGGGCGGGCAGCGCGGAGCCGGACACGGGCGTGCCGGGACGCCTCGGCGGGGCGGATGCCGAGCGCGTGCTGCGCGCCCCGGCCGACGGTGTGCTGACGGCGGTACGCGACATCGGCGAGATAATTCGGGTGGGTGAGGTAGTCGCCATTGTCGGCGATACCGAGGTGACAGCGGGCATCGACGGTGTGCTGCGGGGGATGCTGCATGATGGGCTATGGGTGGCCGCAGGTACGAAGCTGGGCGACATTGACCCTCGCGCCGAGCGGTCGCATGTCCATTCCGTGTCCGACAAGTCCCGCGCCATCGCCGGCGGCGTCCTCGAGGCTATCATGAGTGCGGCGAGACCGTAGATAGGGTTGCCAGGGGGGCACACGGAACAGTCGTGGCCCATGTTGTGGGAGCGTGCGCATGAGACTGGCGTGGGCGTTGCGGGTGATGGACGGCGACGTGGTCGCCATCGTGGGCGGTGGCGGTAAGACCAGCACGTTATATCGACTGGCAGCGGAACTGGCGGAGCCGGGCACGGGGCGCGTTGTCGTCACCACGACGGCCAAGATGCTGCTGCCCCGCGAGGGCGACGCCGACGGCCTGTTTCTTCATCGCGACTTTGACGCCCTGGCCGCATACCACACCGAGACGCTGCCCTATCTACGCCGCATCGTGGTGGCGCCGGATCTGCACGATACCCGCGACGGATGGAAACTCGACTCGGCCCCATTGGACTGGCCGCGCCGCCTGGCGGATCTACCCCGAGTCGCCAACGTGCTGGTCGAGGCCGACGGCTCGCGGCATCTACCCCTCAAGGCTCCTGCTGAGTACGAGCCGCCCATCCCGCCCGACGCCGACATGGTGGTCGTGGTCGCGGGGCTGGACGTGATTGGCGAGCTGCTGGACGACGAGCATGTCCATCGCGCCGCGCGCGCCGCTGCGCTGGCGGGCCAGCCCCTCGGTTCTCCGGTGGCCGCCGAGACGATGGCCCGCATCCTGACCCATGCCGAGGGTGGCCTCAAGAACGTCCCCCCCGGTGCGCGGGTCGTCGCACTGCTCAATCGCGTGACACCTGATACCCTGCCCCTGGCGCGGGACGTAGCCCGGCGCATCCTGGCTGCGCCGGGCTACGATGCCGCGCTCATTGGAACGGTGCAGGAGGACGACCCCATCTGGGAACGCCACGCGCGGCTGGGGGCCGTGGTGCTGGCGGCGGGCGGGGCGAGCCGCTACGGCGCGCTCAAGCAGACGTTACCCTGGGGCGATACGACGCTGGTCGGCCGCGCCCTGCGCGTCGCTCAGGCCAGCGGCGCAGCGCAGACGGTTCTCGTCACGGGCGCCAATGCCGAGGAGGTGGAACAGGCTGCTCACGCCGTGATCGGTGGTCGGTCGCGCGCGGTCGGCCCTCCGTGGTCAGTGGTCAACAATCCCGCCTGGCCCGACGGCCTGAGTACGTCGGTCAGGGCAGGCCTGGCGGCGCTGGGTGATGACATTGGAGTTGCCCTGTTCCTGCTGGCCGACCAGCCGACCGTTACGCCCGAGATCGTTCACACGCTCGTACAGCGGTATAGAGAGACGGGCGCGCCCATCGTCGTGCCGACCTTCGCAGGGCGGCGTGGCACCCCGACGCTCTGGGACCGCGACCTGTGGCACGAGTTGATGCAGGTAGAGGGCGACCAGGGTGGCCGCGCCCTCATCGAAGACTTTGCTGACCAGGCGGCGTTCGTTGAGGTGGGGGAGGCGGCGGCCGTCGATATCGACACGCCGGATGACTATCGGCGACTGACAGGCGCAGGGTGAGCCGCGCGGCTCACCCTGCGTGTTTGGCGTGGCGCTGGGAGTGGACCGGGCCGCGTCGCTCGCGGTCGGTCAGGGAGATACCCGTGCCACCACGCCGGACCTTGATGATCTCGGCCATGATGGCGACGGCGATCTCGGTAGGTGTCTCAGCCCCGATGTCCAGCCCGATGGGCGAGTGTACGCGGTCCAGGCGGACGGGGTCGATACCCTGCTCGCGCTCCAGCAGCTCAAAGACGGCGCGCACCCGTCGCGCGCTGCCAATCATGCCGATGTAGGCCGGTTGACCGGCCGAGGATGGTCAGCAGCGAGGTCCACGTCGTGCTGGGTGGCCGCGGGTGACGAGCAATGACGTAGCTCTGGCGGTCGAGGGGCAGCGCGGCCAGGGCAGGGCGAAAGTAGTCGACGATGAGGGCGCGTCGGCGTCGGGAAACGCGCGCGGTTGGCAAAGGCGGGCGGTCGTCGATGACGGTCACGCGGAAGTCAAGCAGCCTTCCCGAGGCGGGCCAGGGCGCAGCGATGTGACCCGCGCCGACGATGATCAGGTGCGGCGCCGTGCCTGGCTCTCGACATAAACTGGTAACGCGCCCGCACGCACCAGCCCGCTGCGTCCCACGACCAGCAACTCCGCCGCCTGCCGAACGATTTCGCCCTCGTCGCTGCCCAGTCGCCCCTCGCGTGTCCCGTCGCCGTACAGCAGCAGGCGTCGGTCGTCTGGCGCAACAGTGCCGATGGCGGTCAGCAGGGGCGACTGGCGTTTGCGTCGTTGATTGCTTCAGCCAGCCTTGCCAGTAGCGGCAGCATCTCGTTCCCCCAGGGCTCCACGAACACGTCCATGATCCCGCCGCACACGCCGAGGCTCCATCGAGATGTCCTCGGTCAGGTCGACGTGGACCAGGGCAGGCTGGCCGTCGTCCAGGGCACGCAGCCCGGCGTTGATGACGTCACCCTCGCCGCAGCCGCCGCCGATGGTCCCCACGTGGCTGCCCTGGGGGTGGATGAGCATCTTCGTGCCCACCTCGCGGGGAACCGAGCCGCGAATGGCGATAATGGTCGCCACGGCAACCCGCGTGCCCCCGCGAATTGCTTGTTCCACCGTCGCATAGAAATCGCTCATTGCCTTCAGGTCCAGTCCTACGCACTACCCTCAAACAGCCTGAAAACATATTGTAGTCGGGTCGGGGGCGTTGCGGCAATGCGGTTCGGATGCCAGGCCAGCATATGGGCCTGTCATAGTTTCCCTCACAAAGTATCGGCCTTTCCCTTTCGACAGGCTGCTAGCCTTCCCTGATAGCGGAGTCCCCGTCAGGCGGGGTACACTGGGGAGCAGCTACCCTTGCGGCCCACCAGCCGCCCCGCGAGGCCGTATGAATCTCCGCATCCTGCTTGCTATCCCCGACCCCCAAACGCAGGCGCTATTCGATGACTGCCTTGACGCGGCCTTGCGCCTTGTGCGCCACGACCTGGCCGTCGGCCGTGTTGACAGCCGCGAAAGCCTGCTGGGCCGCGTGGCCGCCGCCCGAGACGATGTGGTATTCCTCGACTGGGATCTGGCCGGCGGAACACGCCCGGACCTGGTGCGGGCGCTGGTGTGCGCCAACCCCCAGGTGCGCACCGTGGTGCTTCTCCCCTCCAGTTGGCGCCAGTATTCGGCAGATTATCTGGGACGCGGGCGCGTGCAGCAGCATCCCAACTGAATACCTGGACCAGGAATGGGTATCCAGCGCCTTGTGCCTCATCACGCGCGCCATGCAGCGGGAGGCGCGGGCGGCCGATCGAGCGCGGGCGACAACGAGCGCGACAGCGCCGGCCACAGGCGGGCCGGTGGCGAGATGAAATAGACCCTATTCGGTATTAGGACCGAGACCTCCATGCGCTCCACCCAAACGACGCCGTCAGCCGGCGAGGATTTCTGCAAGGCTCCGCAGTGGCGGTAGCTGCCCTCGCCCTGGCCGACAAGTCACTGCAACCTTTTGTGCACAGCCTCAATCGTTTCGGCATTCAGACACCCTGGTACAAACGGGGTGAGGTTCGCACTACCTACAACTACTGCGACATGTGTCCGTGGCGGTGTGGGGTCGTCGTGCAGAGCGTTGGCGGGCGCGTCGTCAAGATCGACGGCAACCCCAAGGACCCCAAGAGTCGCGGCATGTTGTGTGCGCGCGGCCAGGCGGGCGCGTCCTTCCTCTACGACCCTGACCGCCTCCTCGACCCCATGATCCGCACCGGCGCGCGCGGCGCGAACCAGTTTCGCAAAGTCAGCTGGAATGACGCGCTGGACTACACGGCCGAGAAGATGCTCAAGATCAAGGCCGCGCATGGGCAGGAGGCCATCGCCTTCTTCGGCCACACGTCGGGCGATTTCTGGTTCACCGACCACCTGCCGCAGGCATGGGGCTCACCGAATGCGGCGAAGCCCTCCATGTCGCTATGCACCAGCCCGCGCGAGGAAGCCGCGACCCTCACCTTCGGTCGCGCCATCGGCAACCATGAGCCGGTGGACTGGGAAGAGGCGCGCTGCATCATTCTCATCGGCACCCATATCGGCGAGGATGCCCGTAACACCATGATGCAGGACTTCGCCCGCGCGCGGGGTCGGGGCGCGAAGGTTATCGTTGTCGACCCGCGCTTCTCGTCGGTGAGCATGAAATCCGATACCTGGCTGCCCATCAAGCCGGGTACGGACCTGGCCCTGCTGCTGGCCTGGATGAACGTTCTCATTGGCGAGAGTCTGTACGACAAGGGCTTTGTGGACACGTGGACGGTCGGCTTCGATCAGCTGGCTGCCCACGTCAAGCCCTTCACGCCGGAGTGGGCTGCACCCATTACCGATCTGACTCCCGACCAGATTCGCCAGACGGCGCGCATGATGGCCGCTGCCAGGCCCCAGTCGGTCATTGTGCCAGGTCGCCACGTGACATGGTACGGCGACGACAGCCAGCGCATGCGGGGCATATACATCATCAATGCCCTGCTCGGTGCGCTGGGGGCCGCGCGGCGGCTGTACCAACGCCGCCTTCCTGGAGGAGCACGGGCCACCCACCCTACGCCGTGACGGCGGCGCCGTATGGCTGAGGCGCTGTCCCTGGAGAGGAGCGCCGGTTGCCTCCCTGGACCCAGCGCAAGGTGTGCGAGCCGATGGCGCGCGCGACAAGTTCCTGCGCGGGGCGACGGCTATTCAAGAACTCATTGAGCCGATGGTGACGGGCCAGCCCTACCCCATCAAGGGCCTGGTGGTCTACGGGACGAACCTGCTGCACACCGTCCCCAACGTGCCGCGCACCAAGGAGGCGCTCCAGAAGCTCGACTTCGTGATGGCGATTGATGTCCTGCCCCAGGACCACATCGCCTGGTCGGACGTGGTCCTGCCGGAGGCGACGTACCTGGAACGCTACGACGAACTGTGGGCGTGTAGCCATAAGACACCCTACATCGCCCTGCGCGAACCGGCCGTCGAGCCGCTGGGCAACAGCAAGCCCGGCTGGTGGATTGCCCGTGAGCTAGGTATTCGCCTGGGCCTCGAGGAGTTCTTCCCGTGGCAGACGGCCGAGGACTACCTGAACGAGCGGCTGTCCTCCATTGGTCTGACCGTCCAGAGCCTGCACGAGCAGGGCGGCGTGGTCATCCAGAAGGGCAAGCCCTACCTGGCCGACTTCGAGAAGGAGGGCGCGTCGCCCTTTGCCACCCAGAGCAAGAAGGTGGAACTGTACTCGGCGGCCCTGGAGAGGGACCGCCTCGACCCGATGCCGGTGTATCGGCCGGTCGGCGAGCCGCCAGCGGGTATGTTCCGTCTGCTCTATGGCCGCCACCCACTGCACACCTTCGCCAAGACTCAGAATACGCCCGTCCTCAACGAGCTGTATCCAGAGAACGAAGTGTGGCTCAACGAGGATGTGGCGGCCCGGCTGGGCATCCACGACGGTGATAAGGTGTGGCTGGAGAACCAGGACGGCGCGAAGAGCGGCCCTATCAAGGTCAAGGCGACGCAGCGCATCCGCCAGGATGCGGTGTATATGGTGCATGGTTTCGGTCACAACGCCCCCGGCCTGCGGCGCGCCCACCAGCGGGGCGCCAGCGACACGGCTGTTCAGACGCGCTACGCGCTGGACCCGATCTCTGGCGGCGCTGGACTGCGGGTGAACTTCGTGCGCCTGGTGAAGGAGGCGTGATATGGCCGCTCATGCGCTACTGGTAGACCTGGGACGCTGCATCGGCTGTCAGGCCTGTGTGGTGGCCTGCAAAGCCGGCAACGAACTGCAAGAGGGCGAGGCGAACATCCGTATCCGCGAGGTTGTGCGCGGCAAGTTTCCCAATCTGAGTGGCAGCTTTGTCCACCACCGCTGCTTCCACTGCGCTGATGCGGGCTGCGTCTCGGTGTGCCCGACGGGGGCGCTGTCCAAGCTCGACGGTCTGACGGCCGTTGACGCTGCGAAGTGCAGCGGCTGTGGCTATTGCGTGGATGCCTGCCCCTACGGCGTGCCTAAGATGGTGGACGGGCGCGTCTCCAAGTGCACGGCGTGCCTCGACGTCGTCGCGACGGGCGGGGTGCCTTATTGCGTGCAGACCTGCCCGTCGGAAGCTATCAAGTTTGGCTCGCGCGAGGCGATGCTAGGTCTGGCCGCGCAACGAGTCGCGGAGATTCGCGGCCAGTTCCCCAACGCTCAGATCTACGGCGAGACACAACTCGGCGGCCTGGGCACGCTCATGGTGCTGCCTGACGACCCTGAAACCCTCGGCCTGCCCGCTGCGCCGCAAGTGCCCGCGCTGGTCAACGCCTGGCAGAAGGGAATTCAGCCGCTCACCCAGGGTTTCACCGCCCTGGGGCTGATTACAACCGGCCTGGCGTTCCTGTTCGCCCGCCGGAATCACCGCCTGGAGACGGCGGCCCGCCGCGAGGCCGAGGCTGTCGCCGAGAAGGAGGCTCGCGATGGCGACGTCCACTGAGCGGCGTGTGCTGCGCTACCTGCCCGAGCAGCGGCTGGTCCACTGGTTGGGTGTCGCCTCGGTGCTGACACTGCTGGTGACGGGCCTGGCGCTGCTGTGGGGGCCGCTGTCTTTCCTGGCGTGGGGTGGCGTCTCGACCCTGCTGCATCGTGGCGCGGCCCTGCTGTTCGTGGCGCTGCCCGTGGCATACTTCGTTCTCAACCGCACCAAGGGCCAGGAACTGCTCAAAGAGATCGTGACTTACAACCGCGAGGATTGGGAGTGGCTCAAAGGCTTCCCGGCCTACTTCCTTGGTCGCACAACGCACCTGCCCAAGCAAGGGCGGCTGAACGCCGGGCAGAAGCTGCACCACCTGGGCACGTTCCTGGCCTTCATCGCCGTGACTGTGTCGGGCTTGCTGCTGTGGTTCGCCAAGGGGCAGCTCGGCGGTGCGGGCTTGGCCGCGACAGCCGCGGTTCACGATGTCGCGATGCTGGCCGTGACCATCCTGATTATCGGCCACGTCTACTTCACCTTCGTCTATGGCGCGCTGCCCTCGATGACGACGGGCTATGTCAGCGAGGAGTACGCGCGGCTGGAACACGCACGCTGGCTGGAGGAGGTGGGCGCTGATAGTCCTGCCTCCGATGCTGCGGGTGCGCCGCAATCGGTGACCGGAGATTGACCGCGATCCTGGCGCATTGTCGCCGGGGAGAAAGACCAAATTCATAGGCCATGCGATGGCTCAGCCATCGCGCCCAAACTGAGGAGAACTCTTACCATGTACGCTCGAACTGCTCTATCTCGCCTGCTGATCCTGGTACTCGTGGCGCTGACCTTTGTGGTCGCTGCCTGCGGCCAGCAAGCTGCAGCGCCCGTTGCGCAACCCCAGGCCGCTGCCCAGCAACCTGCTGCCCCCGCCCAACAGCCCGCCGCGCCGGCTCAGGCTCAACCCGCTGCACCGGCCAAGGCTGACCTGAGCGCGACCGTGACCAAGTACATCTCCACCTTGCCCGACGGCTTCAACGGCATCGCGCCCGCCAAGGCCAAGGAGCAGATGGACGCCGCCAAGCCCTTCATCCTCGACGTGCGCGAGGCGAAGGAACTGGCCGACAACGGCTTCATCGCCGGCGCGGTGAACATCCCTGTTCGTACCTTGCTCAAGAACCTGGACAAGCTGCCCAGCGACAAGAATGCCCCCATCCTGGTTTATTGCGCCGTCGGTCATCGCGGCGCGCTGGCTCTGGGCGCGCTGAACATGCTTGGCTATACCAACGCCAAGAGCATCAGCGGTGGCTTCAACGCCTGGAAGGACGCGGGGCTGCCCGTCGCGACTGGGACGCCTGACGCGCCCAAGGCGGGTACGGCGGCTCAGGTCGACGCCGAGCTAGTCGCCGCGCTGGATAAGTATCTGAGCGGCCTGCCCGATGGCTTCAGCGGCGTCGCCCCTGACAAGGCCAAGGAGCAGATGGGCGCGACGAAGGTGTTTATCCTGGACGTGCGCGAGCCAAAGGAGCTGGCCGACAACGGCAAGATCGAGGGCGCGGTCAACATCCCGTTGCGGGACGTTGTCAAGAACCTGGACAAGCTGCCCACCGACAAGAGCGCGCCCATCATCGTCTACTGCGCCATCGGTCATCGTGGCGGCCTGGCCCTGCAGGCCTTGAACCTGTTGGGCTACACCAACGTCAAGAGCATCAGCGGCGGCTTCAATGCCTGGAAGAAGGCGAACCTGCCAACGGTCGCGGGTTCATAGCCCTGGCTACAGTGACACCGGCGTGTCGCAATGACGCGCCGGTGTCTTGATTGGGTGTACGATTGTTATGCCGCATAGCGTCAAACTGTTGTAGCTCGCTGTGCGGAACCTTAACAACCGGGTTTTCGGGGGAGTAAGCTGTCTTCCGTGGGGCGCTGTGGCGCCGGGCAAGACAGGTGTCACGGCCGCCTCCTTGACCCAGGGAGGTCAAGCCATGACAACCCCGAAATTGCTACCTTTGCTACTAGTTGGGACGCTCCTGCTGGTAGCGATCTCTCTGGCAGGGTGTGGCGTGCTGGCAACCGAGGTGCGAGACTACTCCCAAGACATCTCCACCCTCGATTGGCAGACCGGCAACGAGCAGGAGGCCATGCAGCTTCCCAAGCTCAGTACGGAGCCGGTGGATTACGTCAGTACGCTCACGACCCTCGACTGGCGAACCGACAGCGAACCTGCGGTTACGCTGCCGATTCCCCAGCTTCACACAGAACCGGTGGACTACGTTGCGACGATCACGACTCTCGACTGGCGGAGCGACTACCAGCCCGCGCCGGCACGTCTCGTCGTCGTCAACATGGAACCGGTTGACTATGTTGCGACGCTCAACACCCTCGAGTGGCGTGGCGACTACCAGCCCGCCCCGTCGGGCCTACCCGCCCTCGACACCGAGCCTGTCGACTACGTCTCAACTATCTCAACCCTCGACTGGCGCACCGGCAACGAGGCTGAGATTCGCATTCCGGTGGTCCATCTCAACACCGATGCGCCGGACTATGTAAGCACCCTCAGCACGCTGGACTGGCGCACCGGCGATGAACCATCGCCGTGGACACCGTTCCGCCTTCTCGACACCGAGCCGGTCAACTACGTCGATACCCTGTCGACGCTTGACTGGCGCATGGATACGCCAGGGACGCCGATGAACTCGTCCTTGTGGGATTTCCGCAACGAGCATCCGTCCCTGGACTGGCAGGCCATCGAACCGCCTGCGCCGCGAATAACGCCGCCGAATTAGGCATCTCTCGCGA
>JAHCIE010000071.1 GCA_026129385.1 Anaerolineae bacterium | reverse complement strand
GTCGCCAGCAGGTGCACGACGAGGGATGAGCCAGCCTCCGGCTCAAAGTTGAGCAGCCGCGCCAGGATGACGCCGAAGAACATCACCATCACCTCACCGATGTTCGACGTCAGCAAGTAGCGCAGGAACTTCTGGATGTTGGCGAAGATGGAGCGACCCTCTTCGACGGCCGCCACAATTGATGCAAAGTTGTCGTCGGTCAGAATCATGTCCGCGGCGCCCTTCGACACGTCGGTACCGGTGATACCCATAGCCACACCGATGTCCGCCGTCTTGAGGGCCGGCGCGTCATTGACCCCGTCGCCGGTCATGGCCGCCACCTCGCCATCCGCCTTGAGGGCGCGCACGATACGCAGTTTGTGCTCAGGCGAGACACGCGCGTAGACCGAGGCCTTCTTGACCAGAGCTTGCAGGGCGTCGTCGTCCAGCTTCTGAAGCTCGGCCCCGGTCACGGCCCGTTCGCCCGGCTGGCTGATACCCAACTCGGCCGCGATGGCGGTCGCCGTGCTGGGGTGGTCGCCGGTGATCATCATCGGGCGGACCCCGGCGTGGCGCGCGACGGCCACCGAGTCCCTCGCCTCCGGGCGAGGGGGGTCGATCATGCCAATAGTGCCCAGGTAGATCAGCTCTTGCTCGACGTCTTCACTCAACTCGCCGGTCACCGCATCCCGCCTGAGGGTGCGGTAGGCGACACCGAGGGTACGCAGCGCCTCGTGGGCCATGCCTTCCACGTCGCCTAGAATGGCCGCGCGGCGCTCTGGTGTGAGGGAACGCACCTTGCCCTCTGCCCACTCGGCCGTCGACGCCGTCAGCAGCACGTCTGGAGCGCCCTTGGTCGCCACGACGATCTCAGCATCACCCTGCTCGTCGGTATGCGCCGTGCTCATCATCTTGCGTTCCGACGTAAACGGCACTTCACCAACGCGCGGGAAGCGCTGGTCGAGGACCTCCTCCGTCACGCCAAGCTTGAAGGCAGCCACGACCAACGCGCCTTCCGTTGGGTCGCCCTGAATTGTCCACTGCCCGTCGGTGTTGAGCAGGTTCGCGTTATTGACCAGACTCGCCACGGCCAGAGTGCGAGTCACCTCATCACGAAGGGGCGAGTCGGTCAGCAGGCGGCCATCCACAGTGGCCTCGCCCGTCGGCTCATAGCCGACACCGGTCATGTTCACCACGCCACTGGCAGTGACCACCTTGCGCACGGTCATCTCGTTCTTGGTAAGCGTACCCGTCTTGTCGGACGCAATGACGGTGGTCGAGCCAAGTGTCTCCACGGCCGATAGCTTACGCACGATGACGTGGCGATTCGCCATACGCTGCATGCCCAGCGACAGGACGATGGTGGTAATGGCTGTCAAACCCTCCGGGACAGCGGCTACCGCCAGGGATACCGAGAGGAGCAGCACATCGACCAGATCAGCCAGCGTGGTGATTCGATCCACCACCACGATAGTGATCGCCATGAGGATGGCGATAGCAATGACGATGCGACCTAGCAGCCGGCCGACATGGTCCAACTCGCGCTGGAGCGGGGTCGTCTCATTCTCCTCAACCTGGAGAGAGCCGGCGATTCTCCCAATCTCGGTGAGCGAGCCGGTGGTGGTCACGACGGCCTTGCCGCGCCCGGCGGCGACAGCGGTGCCGCTGAACACCATATTGATCTGATCGCCAATACCAGCGTCGGCGCTGATAGGCGCGCTATCCTTGGATACGGCCGTGCTTTCGCCGGTCAGAGCCGACTCAGCAACACGCATCGCAATCGACTCGATCACGCGGCCATCCGCCGCCAGCGTATCCCCTTCTTCGATGAGCAGGATGTCACCTGGGACGACCTGGGCAGCGGGCACGACCTGTTGCCGACCATCCCGCAACACGCGAGCGGTCGGCGCGGACATGGCGCGCAGGGCCGCCACCGATTGCTCGGCCCGGTTTTCCTGGATGTAACCCAGGATGGCGTTTAGGATGACAATCGCCAGAATCGTGAGGGCTTCGTAGGGAACGGGCGAATCGCGCTCGATGAGCCACGCGACAAAGGATACGACCGTCGCGAACAGCGGGCAGCGTCAGCGGCCCCTCGAACTGGGCGAGGAACCGCTTCAGGCGGGGTAGGCGGGATGGAAGGCAGTTCGTTGACGCCGAAAGCGTTGCAGCCCGGGCGGCGGCTTCGGTAGTCGTCAGGCCCTGCGTGGGCTCGACGCCCATCTGCGCCAGTGCGTTAGCTACGGGCAGGCGGTAGGGCGGCACGGCCTCAGCCTGCCCGGACGCAAGTGGCAAGGCGATATCACGAGCTGCTGACCTCACGCGCACCTCCCCTCTCAGGCGCCAGGCTCACGCACCCAGCGAATATCGGCTTCGCCGGCGGGACCGATAGCCCGTAGCAAGAGGGCGACTAGAGCCGGATCGGCGCCCTCCGACTGCAACATAGCGACCGTATCCGTATTGATGTAATAGTCGGTATCGTCGCTCGTTTCTTCTTCCAGGTGATCCACCAGAAACTGAAACTGCTCGTCCGTCACCTTTCCCAACAAAGCATTTGTACTTTCATCGTAAATGGCGACCATGAGAAATCTCCCTATACAGGCACGGCGAGGCTGGCTTCGTCGTGCCGCATAGCAGAGTGGAGGGGCTCGTTACCCCTCCACTCTGCCGCGATTGGATGGGAACGCCGCTCGCCTTAGGCAGACACGGCGTTGCGCGCCGAGCGCGCCTGGAAGGCCATGAACAGCAGGCTGATGCCACCGAAGACGGCGAAGAAGCCCAATATCCAGGGCAACGCTACGACCGCCTGCAGCGGGTTGAACAGCAAGAACACGCCGATAAGGAGGTTGATGATGCCCAGCACAATCTGCCAGAAACCACCACCCTGGAAGCCACGGATCAGGGCGATGATGCCCATCAGAATCGCGCCAAAGGCGATCATGAACACGAGCGTCGTGCCGGCCACCATGGTACTGATGAGCGGGTTGCCCAGGACGATAAGGCCCGCGCCAACACCGATGATACCCCACAGCACGTCCCAGTACCAGGCGCGGTGGTTCTCCACAAAGACATGAACGAAGGCCATGACGCCCTGGATGAGGAGCCAGATACCGAGCACGACAGTCAGGGCGACGGCCGAGGCGGCCGGATTAGTAAGGAGCAGGAAGCCGAGGATCAGGGTAGCGATACCGTCGATGAGCAGAATCCACCAGATCCGGTTCAATCCGCTGCGCGCTTCCTGCGCCGCGGCCGCCTTGACCTTGGCGGGATCGACATTTTGCGCCGCCTGGCGCGCGGCCTCCTGGGCCTTCTGGGGGTTGGCCGGCGGCGGACTCGGGGCCTGAGACATGAGTTCCTCCTGGATGATAGGTGGGAAGGACAATCAATGAAGGGCCGACCGGCGCGGCGCTGGATAAGACAAGGCGCGCCAGACAGCAGCACAGTCCACCACGTCCATGCTGCCGTGTGAGAATTATTGCATCCGCGCTTCAGTAGGGAGTATACGCATCGGGGTGAGGTAGTCAAGTGACGGAGCTTACAGGCGGCGGGTGGCCCGGCCATATACCGTCGCCAGAGTCTCGTAAACGGCAATGCTGGCGCGACTGCCGAACCAGGGCTTGCGCGCTGCGCGCCCCGTGTCACGGGCCGTAGCAGTCACGATACAGTGGGGAATAGCCTGCTTACGGGCAACCAATCCGCAGCGCCGGGCATGCAAATCGTAGCACACCACGACAAGGCGATCTGCCCCCTGCGCCCGCGCCAGCCGCCAGCTGTAGGCTAGATTCTGCCAGGTATTGCTGGAAGCGTCCTCTTCGAGGATGCGCTCGCGGGGAACGCTGTGCGCCACGGCGTACTCGGCCATCACATGCGCGTTCGTCACGCCAAGCCGCTGATTGTCACCTGTCGAGGGGATGAGCCAGGCCGTCGGGTCGGCCCCCCATAGAGCGATGGCCTGGTCCATGACAGCCTGGGTCGGTGGCGTCAGGCGCGCCTGGGCGTCCAGGGCGTAGGAGATGGCGACGATGGCCACTCCGCCCACTTAGGCTTCGACGCCTAACGTGAAGCGCAGCTGTCGCAATTGCGCGCCCGGACCGAGCGCCCGCACCGCTGCATCGCGGACGGCGCATAGCGCCGGGTTCTGCCACTGAGCAACACGGCCAATCCGCCACGACTGACGGACAATGAGGTTGGCGCGCTGGCTGCGATGCAGCTCATAGCACAATAGGGCAGCAGCGGTGTCATCGCGTTGCGCCAGGCAATCGGCCAATGCCACGGCGGCATCTTCGATGGCCTGGCACGCCCCCTGGCCCATGTTGGGCGTCATAGGTGCGCAGCGATAGCCCACCAGGGTCACGCGCTCGTTACTCAACGCGGCAGAGGCTCGCGATCATTGATGTCGTTGCGCAGTATCGCCGCCCGGGTCAGTCGCGCAAGGAGAGGCGGGTATGGGTGCGTGCCAGGCGTCGAGCAGCCGCAGCAGTTCCGCCTGGCGGCCGTCGGCATTGACCACTCGGAGCATTCTGAGTGGCGAACAGTAGACACGCCCCCACCAATCCGTACCATACCAAACCGCTGGCCGCGTCCCCAACTCTCAAGGCCGTGTCGGCGGGCAAGGCAGGCTCATCCAACGTGGCAACGCCGCGCCACGCGGTATAGCCCGCATAGCGCGGCTTGTGCTTGTCGAATAGCTGGGTACGAACCACGGAGTAGATGCCGTCGGCGGCGATGAGCATGTCGGCGCGGTCGATGCGACCGTCGGCAAAGCGCACCATAACGCTCTTCTCGTCCTGCGAACAGCCCGCACCGCCGCACCGAGGGCGGGCGTGCAATCAGCCTCTACCAGGACACGCTGCAAGTCCGCACGGTGAATGCCCACATTCGCCGCCCCCAGCGCGGCCTCCAGATCAGTATGGCGCGCACCGTCGCCAATGGCCGACCGTCCAGGTCACGGATGCTGCCGCCCAGGCCAGCCATACCTGCCCCCTGCACCGCCCGCGCCAGGCCCAGACGCTGCAACGCCTGCATGGCGTTGCCCCACAGCGTCAACCCCGCGCCCACCTCGCGAATCTCAGGCGTCCGCTCGTACACTGCGACGCGCATCCCCAGGCGGCGCAAGGGTGTGGCGGTCGTCAGCCCGGCGATGCCGCCTCCGACGATGATGGCTGTTCTCGGATCCGGCATGCTCGATGCTCCTGTCGCGAGCAAAGCAGAAGGGGCCGCGCAGCGACGCGACCCCCAGGCGGAGAGGGAGGGATTTGAACCCCCGGTGACCTTTCAGCCACGCTCGATTTCGAGTCGAGTCCGTTCAACCGAGCTCCGGCACCTCTCCTTGCGGCTATTTCGACGCGCGGGAGAATGGTTCCCTTACCTAATGGCGGCTATTCGCTGACGCATTTCTCTGGGTCAGAGGCGTTCGCCAGCGATGTGAAACGTGATGCGTGAAAAACGCGAACAGCCGCGAGGAAGTTCTCACGCATCACGCACCATGTCCACGGCACGCCGCCCGGCGGCTACACACCCGCGCCGCCGCCTGCACCTGCTCGAAGCGTGGGCGCATCTCGTTGAGAGAATCGCCACCGAGCTTCTCCCGCAAGAGCGTCGGCGGGTTGAAGGCAACGACCGCCTCGCCGATGGGGCCGCCGCGCGTCACGGCCAGTAAAGTCAGACCAGCCGTTCGTAGTTCGTCTCAGTCTCCTCGCCGCTGATCAGGTCTGAACCGTGGCCAGCAGGTTGAGCGTCGTGGCAATGGGCTTGAGCGGCGCGGACGACGATGGGCACCCCGTCGTGATGCCACCACTCCAGACCGCCCGCTGCGCGGTTGGTGCGTCGCGCCACCACGCCATCTACCAGATGAATGCGGTCGTGAACTTCGGTTCCATAGCGCGCGGCATTGTCGAAGGCGGGGCCAATCTCCACACCCTTCACGGCGGGCACGCTCATCATCGCTGCGCCAGCCGCCCGTCGAGCTGCGGTCCCAGTGAACGTGGGAGCCGAGTCCCATGGGCACACCCAGGCCGACGACCTCGAACACGCCACCGTCGTCGCGGCGGCGAATCGTAGCGCGGATGTATTCGCGCATCTCATCGGCGCGGGCAGCGTCGGGACAGCGCACGTCGTTCTCCACAGCGCGGGTGAAGGCTCGGCGTAAGGGCATGTCGGCAGGTCGGCGCGAATTGGCCCGATCTGGGTCACGTAGCTACCGATCGTGATGCCAAACTCGCCAGCAGGCGGCGCGCGACCGCGCCGATAACGCGACACGCATGGCCGTCTCCCGCGCCGAGGACCGCTCCAACACGAGGCGCATGTCATACAGGTGGCCATACTTGACGCCACCTGCCAGGTCGGTGTGGCCGGGGCGCGGCACGCTGAACAGAGGCGGCGTCCTGTCCTTCCAGTTGGCCCAATCGCGATTCTCGATGCGCAGGGCAATGGGGCCGCCGGTCGTCAGACCCTGTCCAGGGCCGTTCCCAGCCCAGGCCAGACAGAATCTCCACCTCGTCCTTCTCAATCTTCATGCGGCCGCCCGCGCCAAAGCCCACCTGTCGCCGCGCCAGATCGCCGTTGATGTCGTCGGCGCTTAGCCTCAGAAGCGGAAACCGGCAAGCCCCTCCCAATACCGATCAGGCACGGGCCGTAAGTTCACCCGCCGTCAGGAAACGCAACATTCCCTACTCCCCTGTCGATTTACCCGCCACCGCCCTCAACCCAGGCGTCGTAGATGATGCGCGCGATGCGGGCGATGCCAGCCCCTCGTGGTCAGGCCCACTCGCGGGGTCGGTCGAAGCCATCCGCCATGACGGCCAGGCTGATGGGCGCGCGTCCAGGCACAAACAGGATGCCCGCATCGGCCCGTAAATCGTTGACCCAGCCGTCCTTGTGGCGACGGCCACCGCCTCCCGGCAGGTAGCGCGGAATGCCATCCATGTGCTGCTGGCGCTTGAGAATGTCCACGGCCAGGTCGCACAGGTTCGGCGTCCGTCGATCGCCCAATCAGCTTATCCAGCAGGCGCACCAGCGCATCAGGCGTCGCCGTCGATCCCAGGCGCATCACCCGGGTAGGCGCTTGGGGTAGCGGATGGGACGTGCGAGCAGGTCGGCAGATCGATGCTGTCCAGGTAGGCGTTCACCTGCCCGCTACGCCGACGAGACGCAGCGCCAGATTGGTGGCGAATTTGTCGCTGACCACGATCATGGCCGTGAGATAGTCGTGCAGGCTGACCGCTGGCGGGTCGAACTCGTACAGCAGCCTGAGCCTGCCCACCCGGTCACCCGCCTCCAGTTCAATCCGGTCATCCAGGCGGAGCGCACCGCGCTGCACCTGGTCAAGGGCGGCCAGCAAGATGGGCAGCTTGATGACGCTGGCAGTGATAAACGAGCGATCGCCCGACACCGACAATCGCTCGCCAGTCGCCCAATCATGGGCGGCGACGCCGAAGACGCCGGCGACATTCTCGACCGCGTGGACAACGCTATCGGCAAGGGACATACGACCTCCTGGTCCCGAAATGCTACACCGGCCCGCGGCAGAGTCAAAGTTGGCGGCGCGTGTAGCGCGATCCGGGGCATTCCTCCCTTTGTCTATGTCAACCCCGTTGACAAAGACCGGGAAGCAAGGTATAATGTAGCAGCAGCGAGCAAGAGATATCATGTCGGGCAAGAGGAACGGGTGTGGACGATATCTACCTGACCACTGAAGACATTGCGGAGCAACTCCAAATCAGCGTCTTCACGGTTCGGCGCTACATCCGTTCCGGCAAGCTACGCGCTGTCAAGCTAGAGGGGTCCTACCGAATTCGGCGCAGCGAGTTCGAGCGCTTTCTCAAGGCACGGGAGATTGGGGAGCAGCCGGACGAGTAGCCACGCGGCCCAACGGGCCTGACCTTGGAAGGAGGTCATTGGAATGAGACGACGACTCATGTTCATCTTCGTCATGGCGGCGGCCGTCGTGGCGGGCCTCGTCACCGTCGGCGCGACGGCGTCTGCGGAATCGATGCTCAAGCCCGGCTACTCCGGCCAGCTCATCCACGTTGTTCAGTGGGGCGAGACGCTAAACAGCATCGCCGACCGCTACGGCACATCGCCCGTGGTCATCATGAATGCCAACGGGATCCGCGACGGGCGTAAGCTGGCCGTCGGCCATCGCCTGACGGTGCCGGTTCGCAACTACGTCTCGCCGGGGCACACCGCGCCACCGGCTGCGCCTGCGCCGCCACCGGCCAAGCCGGGCGCGGGAAGTTGTGTCCCGTACACCATCCAGCCCGGCGATTCGGTCAGCAGCATTGCCGCCAGGTTCGGCGTCAACCCGATGTCGCTGATCCAGATCAACAACATCATCAACCCGAACTACATTCACGCGGGCGTGACGATTCGCGTCTGTGACGTTGCCTACACGCCGCCGGCCCAGGTTTCCTGGCAGCCCGCGCCCCAGGTCATCGTCCAGCCCGTGATCGTCGTACCGCCTCCGCCTTCCGCACCCCCGCGCCCGCCGGTCGTCGCGCCGCCCGCGCCGCCCGCCTGCACGGGTAGCTACACCGTCAAGTCCGGCGACACCCTGTCGGGCATCGCAGCGTACTACCGCACGACCGTGTGGCAGTTGCGCAGCTCTAACGGACTCACCTCGGACTGGCTGTACGTGGGCCAGGTGCTGGTCGTCCCGTGCGCCGCGCCGCCTCCGCCGCCTCCGCCGCCGTCTCACCCCGGCTACCACAAGCCGAACGTGGCTCCGGCCGTCTGTAACCCGGCGGTATCCATCACCCAGCCGCTCAACAATGAGACCATCGGCGGCGTGATTGGCGTCATCGGCTCCGCGACCATCCCGAACTTCCAGTTCTACAAGGTCGAGTACGGCCAGGGTGAAGTGCCCTTCAACTGGGTTAGCATCGGTGGCGTGAAGAAAGACGCCGTTACCGGCACGGCGTTAACGTGGTGGGATACCGCAACCGTCCCGAACGGTGTGTATATCCTGAAGTTGACCGCCGTGGATAGCCAGGGCCAGTTCCCCACGCCGTGCAATGTACGTGTAGTGGTGGAGAACTAGCGACCCGCTGCGTTCTGTCTAGACTCATGGGGTTGGCGAGGGGCCGATAGGCTGTCACAGCCTTCGTCTCCTCGCTTCCCACATACAAGGTTGGATGCCTCGAGATGACTATGCGCCGACTGCTCTTGCTGTTACCCAGTCTATTCCTGATCCTGCTCGTCGCTCGCCCTGCCGCGGCGGACGGGCCAATCGTCTATGTTGTCCAGCCGGGCGACACGTTGAGTGGCATCGCGGAACGCTATCAGACGACCCCCGACGCCATCGCCCGCCTCAACAACCTTGAAGACCGGGACATCCTTCAGCCCGGCCAGAAGCTCGCTATGCTGGCAAGCGGCCCCGGCGAGATCGGAGCGGCCGATAGCGACGCTGCCCCCGTCGGCCCGCGCCGGGACGCGCAGCCACAGCCCGTGCACCTCGTCGTCGCTGGCGAGACGCTCGGCAGTATCGCCGCCCAGTACGACCACAACGGTCACTGAGCTTGTCACCCTCAATGGCCTGCCGTCGGCCAGCCTGATCAGCATCGGGCAGCTTCTCAGGCTACCGAGTCCGCCGCCCCCCGCCAGCGATACGGCGGTGGCCGCCCTGCCGGTTGGCCGCACCGCCGACTACACCGTCGAGGCGGGGGATACCCTGTCAGACATCGCCTTCCGCTACGGCCTCGACGCGCGTACCGTGGCCGTGGTCAACAATCTGCCTGCCGACTCGTGGCTGTGGCCGGGGCAGAAACTCCAACTGCCCGTCGAGTGGCAGGTCAAGGACGCCCCCAAACCTGCCCTGCGCAAGCGCATCGAGGTGGACGTCAGCGACCAGCGCGCCTATGCCTGGGAAGGCAACGTGATGCGCTACAAGTTCGTCGTCAGCACAGGTCTACCCGGCTACAACACCCGTCGTGGCCGCTTCACCATCCAGAGCAAGATTCCCGTAGCCGTATCCACCGGACTCAACCTCGACATGCCGTATTGGATGGGCATCTACTACGCCGGCAGCACCGAGAATGGCTTCCACGCCCTGCCCATCAACCGCACGACGAAGGTCAAGCTATGGGGCGGCTTCATCGGACGGCCCATCTCCTACGGCTGTATCGTCCTGCGCGACAGCGACGCTGCTGTCCTCTACAACTGGGCGGAGATGGGAACCCTCGTCGACATCCACGACTAGGTCTTGCTGGCAACGGAACATTTCAGCCGCCCCAGGCGTCGAGTCTGTGGGCGGCTATGTTTTCCGGTCGCCCGTCAGGAGCCATGCCATGTGGAAGAAGAGCCTACGCTGGCTGACGCTGGCGCTGATCGTGACCCTGGCCGCCTGCGGCCCCACGCCCGGCGGCAGCGGCACGAGTGGAGCGACGGCGCCAACCGCCACGGGACGACCGGCGGCCACCCTGCCAATGGTCGTTATGCCCACGCCTGTCCCAACGACTGCGCCGCCCCCAGCCGTAACGGCCACGCGCCCGCCGCCCACCGCCCCCGCCCCACCACTCGCCAATCCGCCGCCCGTAGCGGCGACAAAGCCCGTCGTGGATGCCGGGTTGGCGCGCGCCATTGCCAACGCCCAGGCCGACCTCGTCCGGCGCTTCGGCCCCACGGCCCTCGGCGCGACCGTCGTCCAGGCGGAGGCCGTCGAGTGGCCCGACGGCTCGCTGGGCTGCCCGCAGCCCGGTATGATGTACCCCCAGGTCATCACGCCCGGCTATAAGGTGGTGCTCGAAAGCGGAGGCCAGACCTACGCCTATCACGGTGACAGGAGCGGGAACATGAAATTGTGTGAGACCAGCGCCGGGGCCGCCCCAACCCAGGCCCCCAACCGAGGCGGATCGGGCGGCGGGGCCGCGGCGGGCAGCCTGGACGCCCAGCTCGCCGCCGCGAAGACTGACCTGATACAGCGCACCCCCACCCTCAAGGCTGAGGATATCCGGCTCGTCTCGGCTGAGTCGGTAGAGTGGAGGGATGGAAGCCTCGGCTGTCCCAAGCCGGGGATGATGTACACCATGGCGCTGGTGCCCGGCTATCAGATCATCCTCGAAGCGGGGGGGAAAACCTACGACTACCATGGCGCCACTGGCCGGCCGCCTGTGCTATGTGAACCGAGCGGCGGCGTGCGACCTCGCCCCGCGCTGCCAGGTGGCGCGCCCGGGACACCCGCCGCACCGAGCCAATAGGAGCGAACGCCCTCCCAACGAGGGGCACATCGACGCGATTAGGGTCGAATCCATAACGGCTGGATGCCGTCGACGGGGCGATCGAACAGCCCTGCCTGACCATCCACCCGGAAGAGTTGGGCGAAGTCTTCGGGCGTGAAGGCTTTCTTGAGGCGGCCAGCATAGGAGGTGAGCAGCACGTTGGCGTAGTGCTCCACATCGTAGTCGCAGCGGTCCTCCGGGTCAGGCGCAGAGACCGGGGTAGCGTCGAGCGTCCCCTCGTCACCCTCGCCATCCACCTCCGCCAAAGGTTCGTCCGTCTCGTCAGGGAGCCACACGTAGCCGCCGCCCATCGCCTTGTAATGCCGCACCCGCTCGCCCTGCCGCCAGGTGGTTCGCCCCGCCGCCAGTAGCGCCTCATACTGCGCCTCGCGCTGCCGCGACCGGGACGCCAGGTACGCCTCAGCCGACTTGGACAGCCGCACCCGAGTCGCCACATCGGTGGCGGGCAGGGCGCGCGCGCGCAACGCGGCCAGCGTTTCCAGATAGGCCTGCCGTGCCCCCACCACATCGCCCCGCATGACGCACACTAGCGCCGTCATCAAGAACCGCTCGCCGAAGGGTTCAGAGCGGCTCGACCGCATCGCCGCGCCGCGCACGATCAACCCATCGTCGTAGGTCAGCAGGGCGTAGTTCTTGATCTCGTGGCTGAACATAGCCCGGTAGCGGCCCTCGTACTCCAGGATGATGCCCTGGGGCAGGCTGTCCGCTACCTGGGCGACCGCCTCGCGTTCACGCGCCTCGTCCCAGGTGGGTGGCACGGCGAAGTACACGCCATCCGTGTCAGCCTCGATGAGGGCCACGCCCTGGCCGCGCAGGCCCTCCACCACGTGATCCAGCAACTCGCGACCGCGTCGCGTCACCTCGTCGGCGGCGTGAGCGTCGGCGAAGAGGGCCATCGTGCCCGCCCCCATGTAGCCGTAGGCCGAGTTGATGATGAGCTTCATGGCCGCCTGCAACGCCTGGTGGTGGCCGTGGGCCGGGTCGTCGCGGCGGGTCGCCCGCGCCGCCGCTTTGTGCGCCAGCCGCTGCGTCGTCATCTGATCAACGATACGCAGCAGGACGCCCAGGCGGTCGGAAGAAGGGCCGACGCCATAGGCGCGCATGATGGACGGATACAGCGAGGCCATGTCGGCCTTGACGGCGTTCTCGGCCACGCCCGCTGCGAACAGGTACGCGCC
>JAHCIE010000708.1 GCA_026129385.1 Anaerolineae bacterium | reverse complement strand
GGGCGTGGCGCTGCTGCGCCTGTTCGGCACGACGCCAGAGGTCAGCTACGGGCCGATCTTTGGCTTGCAGCAGCTGGCGCGTGCCGTGGAGCTAGGGTTGGGCGTCGACGCGCCGCAGGGGATGCGCTTCATTACCGACGACGCCGCCAGCGCCACCTATGCCGACCGCCTCCGCGAAATCCTGCTGGTGTAAGTGGCGCAGCCTGGCTCCCATTAGCGCCCACGGGACGCAGAGGGGACGCAATGGCTCTCTGCGTCCCCTTCGTGTTCCTGGCGTCCCTGGCGCTTGTGAACAGGAGGGGGCCTCAGCTTGATGAGATGGCTGGGGTGGGGGAGAGGCGGCGGGCGACGCTGGGAACGAGGAGGACGCCGGCGATTGAGATGAGAGCGGCGGCGGCGTACATGCCCGTGACGCCCAGGTTTTGCAGGATGGGCGACAGCAGCCACGCGCCCAATCCTATCCCCAGGTCGAAGCCGAGGTAGAAGAAGGCCACCGCCCGCCCACGCGCGGCGGCAGGCATGCGCTCGACGTGGATGGCGATGAGGGCGGGATGGATGATGCCGCCCGCCACAGCCACGCCGGCCGCGCCGACCATGAGCAGCGGCAGCGAGTACGCGACGGCCAGCACGGCCAGGCCGCCCGCCAGGAGGACATAGCCGAGCCGTAGCAGGCCGCCGCGCCCCGGGCCGTCCAGGCGGCGACCGGTGGCGAGCCGGGTCAGGATGATGCTGACGCCGTAGACGGTGTAGACTAACCCGGCGGCGGGGATGCCGCGCCGCTCGGCCAGTAGCGGTAGGAACTGGAGGTACGCGCCGAAGCCGAGGCCCATGATCCACGCGGCCAGCATGGGGATCAGCAGCGGGTCGGGCGGCCGTAGCAGCCCGCGCCAGCGGGTAGGGGGCGCTGCTCCCGGCGGGGCGGCCCGTACTCGCAGCGCCATCAGCCCGGCTATGGCCGCCAGGACCGCCGCGAGGAGCAGCGCGCCCTGGATGGTCAGTACGCCCAGGACGGCGCTAATGGCGGCGGGCGTCATGACCATCGCCACGTTGGCGGCGATGCCGAAGACGGCCAGGGTCTGGGCGCGATGCTCGGGATGCGCCATGTCTGAGACCAGTGCTGTGCCCGCCGTGGTGAAGGCGACATAACCAATGGCCTGCAGCAGGCGCAGGCCGAACAGGGCGGCGGGTGCGGTGGCGAGGGTGACGCCTGCCGCGCCGATGACCAGGGAGGCCGCCCCCGCGCCTAACACGGCCCGCCGGTCCACCCGGTCGGCGGCGACACCGGCCAGCGGACGCGCCACTAGGGAGGCGATGCCAAACGCGCCCATGATGACGCCGATGAGCCAATCCGAAACGCCGATGCCCTCGAGGTACAAGGGCATCGGTACGAGCAGCGTGTAGAAGGCGACGAAAAACAGCAGCGTCGCTATCCAGATGGTCCAGTAGCCGGGCGGCAAGGTTTTGGAAGCGCGCATCATGGGGTCTGGCCCATCCCCTTACCGAAGAG
>JAHCIE010000707.1 GCA_026129385.1 Anaerolineae bacterium | reverse complement strand
GGATGTGTTGCTCCTGATCGAAGCCTCGGACACATCGCTGCGCAAGGATCGCGAAGTGAAACTGCCGCGGTATGCGGCTGCAGGTGTGCCTGAGTACTGGATTGCCGACCTGGAGCGCGAGACCATCACCGTTCACCGCGAGCCTGCGGGCGAGCGATACAACCGGGTTGTGACTTTGGCCGCGAGTCAGACCGTTTCACCGCTGGTGCTGCCGGAGTTCAGGTATTCGGTGGCGGACTTGTATGCGTAAAGCGTGCGGGCCCCGTGGCGTTGAAGCCCTCATGGAACGCAACGCTGCCCTGAGGCGTATGCCCAGCAAAAGAAAGCGCGAAGAACACTTCCGGCGGCACGCCTTCGTACACAAGGTCCGGCATGTTCCTGAACCCGAATCTCTCGTAGTAGCCCGGATGCCCCACGAGGCAACAGCCTTGAGCGTTGAGTGCCTTCAGCCTTGAAAGCCCTGCGAATATCAGAGCTTTGCCAATACCCCGTCGTTGATACTCCGGTAATACGGAGACAGGTCCAAGGCCATACCAGTCGCGCGAACCGTCGGACATCGTCACGGGGGAGAAGGCAATGTGCCCGACGACATGGCTATCGACCACCGCTACCAGTGACACCGTCAGGGCCTTGGTCGCGCGCAGGGCTTCAATGATGTACTGCTCCGTCTTGTTGCTGATCGCCAGCGTCTTGAAAGCCTCCACCGTCACCGCAGCAATGGCGGCGACATCGGCATCCGTCTCGTCCCTGATCGCCACGTGCTGATTCATGTCTGGTTTGCTCCGCGTCATACCTCCGGCAACCGGAAGGTGTCGCCGGTGTCGTTGATCCACGCCGCCAGACGGTCGTTCAGGCGTTTGCGCTGGGCGCGGAAGGCGGGCATCAGGGCGAGGTTGACCTGTTCGTAGGGGTCGTCGTTGAGGTTGAACATCAGCCAGGGTGCCCCTTCGATGGCGGCATATTTCCAGCCGTCGGCGGTGACCACGGCGCGCCAGGCGCGGTCCACCGCGCGGCCGCCGAGCAGGGGATCGACGAACTGCAAGAATGCCGAGTCAGGCTCGTTGGCGGCGGGCTGCCGGCCGAAGACGCGGTAGCTGGAATAGTCGTAACCCGCCATCCAGTCGGGCTTGTCGATGCCGCAGAGGCCCAGCGTGGTCGGGGCGATGTCCACGTGGTTGACGAGTTTGGGCTGGCGTCCCTGTTTGTTCTGCCCGCGCGGGATGTGCCCGCCGAGGATCATGGGGATGTTCACCGATTCCGCATAGGGGACCATTTTGGTGAAGTGGCCGTGCGCCCCGTGCATGTCGCCGTGGTCGGAGAAATACATGAGGTGGGTGTTGGTGTCCATGCCCAGACGGGTGAGGGCGTCGCGGAGCCTGCCGATGTTCCAGTCGAGGTTTTCGATCATGGCGTAGTAGCCGGCGAGATTGCGTCGCGCCATTTCGACGACGTCGGCGACCTGCGGCACGTTGGGTCGCAGGGCGAGTCTTGCGGGGTTGTGTCGCGCC
>JAHCIE010000706.1 GCA_026129385.1 Anaerolineae bacterium | reverse complement strand
ACCCAGCGCGAGCTGGCCGCCGCGGCCGGCTACGCCGAGGTGACTCTGCGCAAGGTCGAGGCCGATGAGCTGCGTCCCTCGCGCGAGATGGCACAGCGGCTGGCGAAAGCCCTCCAGATCTCGCCGCAAGAACACGCCCAGTTCTTGCGTTTCGCCCGCGCCGAAGGGTATGAGCTGCCTTCCCAAATCAGCACCGAAACGTCCCGCGATGCCCTGACCGCGCCCGGCAGCCTGCCCCTGCCGCGCACCCGCCTGATCGGCCGCGCACACGAAGTTGCCGCCGTCGGGGAGCAGCTCCTGCGCGACGAGGTCGGCATCCTCACTCTCACAGGGCCAGGCGGTATCGGCAAGACCCGCCTGGCATTGGAGGTCGCCGCCGACCTGTTGGACGATTTCGCCGACGGCGTCTATTTTGTCAGCCTCGCGCCTATCCAGGACCCGGCCCATGTGCTATCCGCCATCGCCCAGACGCTGAACATCCGCGAGCAGGGCAGCCAGCCCCTGCGCGAGAGCCTGATGGCCCACCTGCGGTCCCGCCGCGTCTTGCTCGTCCTGGACAACTTTGAGCACGTGGTGGCCGCCGCGCCGCTGACACTGGAGCTACTGAGTGGCGCGCCCGGCCTCAAAGTGCTGTGTACCAGCCAAGTCGTCCTACGCCTGCGCGCCGAGCACGAGTTCCCGGTCGCTCCGTTGCCCCTCCCGCCCCTGCCAGAAGGCAGAAGACAGAAGGCAGAAGGCGGCACGCGGCACGCAGTAGGCAGCAGGCCGCAGGCCGGAGACGGAGATACGGAATACGCATTACGCATTACGGATTACCCCTCGGTCCAACTTTTTGTCCAGCGCGCCCAGGACGTGCGGCCCGATTTTGCCCTGACGCCCGCCCTGGCGGGGCCGGTGGCCGAGATCTGTCGGCGGCTGGAGGGGATGCCATTGGCGATTGAACTGGCCGCCGCGCGGGTCAAAGTCCTACCCCCCACCGCCCTCCTGGCCCGCCTCGAACGACGGCTGACTCTCTTGACCGGCGGCGCGCGTGACCTGCCCGCCCGCCAACGTACCCTACGGGCGACGATTGACTGGAGCTACAACCTACTGGACGAGGCTGAAAAGACCCTCTTTCGGCGGCTAGCCGTCTTTGTCGGCGGCTGCACCCTCGATGCGGTCGAAACGGTTTGCTGGGCGGACAGCGGCGACTTGGCAGACCCCCTTGACCTGCTGGGGTCGCTGGTGGACAAAAGCCTGCTGCGGTCGCAAGACGAAGGCGAGGTTCCGTGTTTCGTCATGCTGGAAACGATCCGCGAATACGCCCGCGAGCAGATGATCGCCAGCGGCGAGTGGGAGAGCCTGGCGCTGGAACATGCCCGCTACTTTGTGGCTCTGGCCGAACGGCTCAGCGGGGCGCTCCAGGGGCGGGACCAGGCCGCCAGCCTGGACGAGCTAGAGCGCGAGCACGACAACCTGCGCGCCGTGCTGCGGCGCGCGCTGCGGCGGAGTGATGCGCTGCTCGCCGCCCGACTTGGCAGTTGCCTG
>JAHCIE010000705.1 GCA_026129385.1 Anaerolineae bacterium | reverse complement strand
CGCGCCACGGGCCGCAGCCAGAAGGTGACCATTACCGCGACGACGAACCTATCCAAAAACGACGTGGAGCGCCTGGTGCGCGAGGCCGACAGCCATCGCAGCGCCGACGAGAAGCAAAAGGAACTGGTCGAAGCCCGTAACCAGTTGGATAGCGCCATCTACCAGGTCGAGAAGCTGATGAAGGATGGGGGCGACCGGGTGCCGGGTAACATCCGCGCCGATGCCGAGAGCGCCATCCAGGCCGGCCGCGACGCCATGAACGGCTCGGAGATTGGGCCGGTGCGCGCCGCCATCGACCGCTTGCAGCAGGTGGCGAACACCCTGGCGATGAGTACGAGCACGCCCCAGGGTGCGCCGAGTGGCGCCCCAGGCGCAACGCCCGGTGGCCAGCCCCACCAGGGCGGCGACGACGTGGTCGAGGGCGAGTTCCGCGAGGCGTAGACCGGTTAGACTCCCAGCCGGTGGGCGCGGCAGCGCGCCTACCGGCTGGGAGGGAAAGCGAGACGAGCGTGTATCGTAACTATCCCCCGCGACCGCCCTATCGACGTGTGTCGCGACAACCAGGCTATCCCCAGCAACCCGCCGACCATGAGCAGCCAGAGCCGATGGCTGAGGCCCAGGCCGCCGAGACGCAGGCCGCCGAGGCGGCCAGGCCCAGCGTTGACGATCAGGTGGTCGCCCAGTTTGAAGAGGAACTCATCGCTGCCCGCCGCCAGGTGGACGAGGCCAACGACAAGTACCTGCGCGCCCGCGCCGAGCTAGACAATGTCCGCAAGCGTGCTGACCGCCAGGCCGAGCTGCGCTTTGACAGCCAGCGCCGCGATCTGCTGCTGAGCCTGCTACCGGTGGTGGACAACCTGGAGCTGGCCCTGACCCATACCGAGCCTGACTCCCGGCTTCACAGCGGTGTGGAGGCGACGCTGCGCCAATTCCTGCGCGCCCTGGAGAACAACGGGGTGCGGCGGCTCGATCCAACCGGGGAGGCCTTCGACCCGGCATTCCACGAGGCCATCGAGGCGGCCTACTCCGAGCAACCCTCGGGCACGGTCATCGAGGTGACGCGGCCCGGTTACACACTGAACGAGCAGCTCGTTCGCCCGGCGCAGGTGCGCGTCGCGCGATAACGCCCCCCAGACGCCGCGATGGTTCCGGCGCGGCGGCATGATGCGACGACGGTAGAGGCTTATGGACTACAAGGACTATTACAAGATTCTCGAAGTCGACCGTACTGCCTCGGACAAGGACATCAAGAATGCCTACCGTCGACTGGCGCGGAAGCATCATCCGGACGTCAACCCCGACGACAAGGCGGCCGAGGCGCGCTTCAAGGAAATCAATGAGGCCTACGAGGTCTTGAGCGATAGCGACAAGCGCAAGAAGTATGATCAATTTGGCGCGCAGTGGAAAGAGTATGAGCGCGCGGGCATCAACCCCGACGACCTGTATCGTCAGTACGGCGCGCAGGGGGGGCCTGGCGTGCCCGGCCAGGGCGGCGTGCGTTACGTGACGCCGGAGGAGATGGAGGAACT
>JAHCIE010000704.1 GCA_026129385.1 Anaerolineae bacterium | reverse complement strand
GATGCCGTGGTCGCCGTCGCCCACGGTCAGATGGACGAGCACGAACTGGCCCAGGTGATGCTCGACTTCGCGGCCGGGCGCGTCGACGTCCTGGTCTCGACATCCATTATCGAGAGCGGCCTCGACATCCCCAACGCCAACACCCTCATCGTCAATCGCGCCGACCGTTTCGGCCTGGCGCAGCTCTACCAGCTGCGCGGGCGCGTCGGCCGCGCCACCCAGCGCGCCTACGCCTACCTGCTGTACGACAAGAGCATAGAATTGAGCGACGAGTCGCGGCGACGCCTCGAAGCGCTCATGGAGGTGAGCGGCGACCTGGGCGGCGGCTTCCGCCTTGCCATGCGCGACCTTGAGATTCGCGGCGCGGGCGACCTGCTCGGCAGCCGCCAGCATGGCCAGATCGCCGCCGTTGGCTTCGACCTGTACACCCGCCTGCTGGCCCAGGCTATCAAGGATATCAAGGCTGACGCCGACGAGCCTCCGTCAGCCAATGGCGACGCGGTGAGTGGGCGACCGACGCGCATCACCCCGTCGCCCGTCTCGACGCGGCCCCTCGCGCCTGCCCCCACCATCGAGTTGCCGCTGGATGCGCTGCTACCCGAATCCTACGTCGCCGACGAGAGCTTGCGCCTGCGCCTCTACCGACGCATGTCCGAGCTTGACAGCCTCAGCGGCGTCGATGCGATGAACCAGGAACTGAGCGACCGCTTCGGCCCGCCGCCAGAAGCGGTACAGAACCTGTTGTTCCTGTTGCGCGTGAAGTTGCTCGCCCAAGCCGCCGGTGTCCATACCATCCAGCGCGAGGGGGATGCTCTCATCCTGCGCACCGACCGCATTCCACGCTCCGTGCAACAAACCCTTCAGAACAGGCTGGCGGGCAAGGCGCAGGTGGCCTCCAATCAGGTCCGCCTGCTTATCCGCGGCGACTGGACAGCCGCCGTGTTACAGGTTCTGGCAACCTTCGGCGAGGTCGTCCGCGAATTCGAGGCGGCCACGCAGCGGACCGATGCCCCATCCAGGACCACCCGCAAGAGCAAACGCCCCTCAGACGGCAACGACGAAACAGACGATGCCGCCCCCGCGCCCGCGCGCGGGTCCGCCACAGAGTGAGTCGCATGGCGCGGCAGCCCCCTGTGGGCGGGCGGGCGCTACCCGCCACCGCCACCAAGCGTGCGAGCCGACCCTGGCGACGCCTGGCCGTCGGCGTGGCCCTGGGCTATGCCGCCTTCTTGCTGGTATACGCCATCGCGGAATGGCTGTTCGGGCAACCAGTCGTGTCGGGGCGTGTATCAGGACTGTCGTCAGCGCTGGCGCTCATGGCCACGTTCGAGCCGTTCCTGCTCCTGCCATTGCTGCTGTGCCTGGGGCTGGCTCTGCTGGCGCGCTCGCGCCTCGCTCTCGTCGCCCTCGCGGTTGCCGCCCTGCCTTTCGTCCTGTACTACCTGCCTCTGTTTCTACCGCGCCTGCCTGCACCGGCTTCGTCCCGCACGGTCACAGTGATGACCCACAACATTCTTGCCGCCAATCGCGAGTCG
>JAHCIE010000703.1 GCA_026129385.1 Anaerolineae bacterium | reverse complement strand
TCGACTTCGACCTGGCAGAGGGCGTCGCGGTACCAGCGGAGGGCGCCGCCGGCGCTGAGCATGACGCCCATGACGTGCCATTTGCCGGGCACGCTGTGGCAGAAGGTGTGCACGCGGCCCTGGGGATCGGTGCTGACGTCGTCGGCGAAGGCGAATACGACCCCGCTGGTGCCCAGGGAGGAGGAGATGACGCCGGTGCGGACGATGCCGCAGCCCACGCCGTTGGCGGCCTGGTCGCCGCCGCCGGCCACCACGGGGATGCCCGCGGGCAGGCCGGTCTTCTTCGCGGCTTCGGCGGTAAGTGTCCCGGTGATTTCCGGGCCCTCGAAGGATGGCGGCATGAAATCCGAGTCGATGCCGAGGAGCCCCATGAGTTCGGTGTGCCAGCGGCGGTTTTTCACGTCGAAGAGGAGCGTGCCCGAGGCGTCGGCCACGTCGGTGGCGAACTCGCCCGTGAGAAGCAGGCGGATGTAGTCCTTCGGGAGCAGCACCTTCTTGACGCGCTCATAATTGGCGGGCTCGTTGTCGCGCAGCCAGAGGATCTTCGGCGCGGTGAAGCCGGTCAGCACCGGGTTGCCGGTGATGTCCAGGACACGCTGCGCGCCGATGGTCTGGGTGATCGCCTCGCATTGGCGGACAGTACGCTGGTCGTTCCACAGGATGGCGGGGCGGATGGCCGCGCCGTGGACGTCGAGCAGGCACATGCCGTGCATCTGGCCGGTCAGGCCGACGGCGGCCACGTCCTGCCCCGTCGCGCCCGTCTTGTCCAGGGCGGCGCGGATGCTGTGCAGCGTGCCGTCCCAGAATAGGTCGGGGCGCTGCTCGGTCCAGCCGGGGCGGGGCCGCTCGAAGGGGTAGCTGGTCGAGGCGACAGCGACGACCGCGCCCGCCGCGTCGATGAGTAGCGCCTTGGTGGCCGTGGTCGAGGAGTCGATACCGAGCAGGTAGGTGGGCACGGGCAGCCCCTCTCAGCGCGCGCCCAGCAACACCTCGACGGTGAGCTGGTCGAGTCGCTCGTAGCGCAGGTCGCGCTGGCCGAGGGCGACGCGGTCGAAGCTGGCGGCCTTGAGGGCGTCGGCGGCAGCGCGGCTGTAGGGGGCGAGCAGGGCCGCCGCACCCGCGTCCTGGGCATGGATATCGGCGACGAGGGCCTGAATCTCGGCGTCGGCGTGCCAGCGGGCGGCGCGCTCCTTGAGGATGAGGTAGGTGCGCATGCAGCCACGGGCGAAGTCCTTGACGCCCTCGCGGCCCTCGGTGCGGTAGGCATGGGCGTCGAACTGGCGCATGCCCTGGTAGCCCACGTCTTCAAGGAACTTGACGACGAAGAAACTCTGCTTGAGGTTGTGGGAGCCGAAGCGGAAGTCCTGGTCGTAGCGGGCGAAGTTCTGGTCGTTGAGGTCGATGTGGAACAGCTTGCCCGCGTCCCACGCCTGGGCGATGGCGTGCATGAAGTTGAGGCCCGCCATGTGCTCGTGGGCCATCTCCGGGTTGACACCGACCATCTCCGGGTGGTCGAGGGTCTGGATGAAGGCCAG
>JAHCIE010000702.1 GCA_026129385.1 Anaerolineae bacterium | reverse complement strand
GCAGCATCGTGCGACGCCCCACGGGGGGTGTAGGGCCGTCGATGATATGCAGGGCGTAGACCTCGCGCGCCCCGTGCTCGATCGCCACCTCGATAGGCAGCAGCGCCGTCGTGCCGCCGTCCACGTACTCACCATCGTCCAGGGGATACGGCGGATGCAAGGGAGGCAAGGCCGTCGTTGCCATGAGCGCATCAAGGACGCTGTCGATGGGTCGCTCGCCCAACACGCGCATCGCGCCCGTGTCGAGATTGGTAGCGACGATGTAGCAGGGTAGTTTCAAGTCGGCAAAGGATTCGGCCGTCGACGTGATGTGACGATAGAGATGGCGCTTCAGACCCTCGTTCGGGTACAGACTACCTTTACCCGTCGCGACTCGCCAGGCAATCTGCACCCGGCTGCCCGGGTAGATATCTGTGCGCCGCGTCTGCCGCCACAGGGTCTCCATACGATTGATGTTAGCCAGCGACGGATCAGCGGCCAGCGCGACCGCATTGATGCCGCCAACCGACGTTCCCACGACCAGATCGGGTACGATGCCTCGCTCCAGCAAGGCACGCAGCGCGCCGACCTGCAACGCACCGCGACTACCACCCCCGCTGAACACAAACGCGATCATAGCCGTTACCTCCACCCTGCTCCGTACCCGCCGCAGTCTGACGCCTTACCTCGCCTCCCCCTCGTCTCCTCCGTCCCCTGGCTCCTCCTCACCGTCGGCGGCCGCGCCGACCGCCGCGAGCGGCATCGCCTTGCGGCCAAACAGCAGGTACCCGGTGTGCGGTGTCAGGCGGTCCATCGGCCGCAGGCGAGCTGGCACCGTCTTGTACAGGCGCAAGATAATCTCCGCCACCTCGATGTCCATGAAGCCTGCCGCTTGCATACCAGCCAGCACCTCACTCACCTGATTGGTGGTAGGGACGAGGGAGCCGAATGTACCACCCCACCGCAGCGCCGCCCACGCCTGGGCCAGATAATCCTCCGGCTCGCGCACATCCAGGAACACCGCGTCAACGTGGGTCTCCTCAAAACCATCGACAATATCGCGGACTCGAAACTCGACCCACTCATCGAGGCCAATGCGCTCCAGATTCTTGCGGGCGCGCACCTGCATATCATCCCGCACCTCGTAGGAGTACACGCGGCCCGTCGGGCGGACATACGTCGCCAGGGCAGTGGTGAGACCGCCACTGCCTGTCCCAGCTTCGATGACGCGTGCCCCTGGCCCCGCCCCCAGCTTGAGGAGAGCGTAGGCGATATCCTTGGGATACATGATCGTGCCGCCGCGTTGCACGCTCATGATGAGGTCGAACAGCGTAGCCTGGAGGGCGACGAAGCGGTCGCCGCGATGGGTGACAACGACTCGGCCCAGCGGCTGACCGATGATATCGTCGTGGAACATGCGGCCCTTGTGGGTATGAAACTCAGCGCCGGGGGTAAGCCGAATGATAAAGCGCTTATTGTCGGCGCTGACCATCAGCACCAGCTGGCCCGCCGTGGCTACCTCCGGTGCGCTCTCGAAGTCATGATTCATACGTCAAGTATACAGCGGCTGGGCAGAC
>JAHCIE010000701.1 GCA_026129385.1 Anaerolineae bacterium | reverse complement strand
TTGAGGCCGATTGAGCCGCGAGAGTATCAACTATCCCCCACTGACATCCCATGCGGATGGCGACTGCTTCATCCTATTCATGAACTGCTCAGGCGTCAATTTCGGCCAGTCACATCCCGGCGGCCGAGGCTACCGCGCGTCGGCCTTCTCTAGAATGGCGATGATGTCGGTAAAGCCGCGCTGGCGGGCATGGGCTAGCGGCGTCACGCCGTTGCGGTCGGCCAGGTTGACGTTGGCCCCCGCCGCCACCAGCAGGCGCACGACCTCGGTATGGCGGGGGCCGCCGTTACCGAGGATGATGGCTTCGAGCAGCGCGGTCCAGCCCAGACGGTTGACGTGATCGATGGCGATGTCGGTCGCGAGAAGCTCGCGGATGATGTCGACGTGGCCCCGGTCGGCGGCGCGAATCAGCCCCGTGCCGTTGTAGCTATCCAGGCTGCGCACGTTGGCGCCGTTCTGGAGGGTCAGCCGCAGCATGTCGAGGCCACCGTCGGCGGTGGGAATCAGATACGCGCTCTGGCGGGTGTTGTCCTGGGTATTGACGTCGGCGCCAGCCTGAATGAGGGCGCGGGCCACGTCGACGTGATCGCCGTAGGCAGCGGCAATGAGGGCCGTCTGCCCTGCCTCGTCGGTGGTCGTGACGCTCGCGCCCTCGGCCAGCAGGCGCTGGACAGCGGCCAGATCGCCACGCCGCGCCGCTGCGATGAGTTGCATGTTTCGCTCCTGGGAGGGGGCGCGGGTCGCCGTCGGGACGGCGGCGACAGGGGGCGGCAGGGAGGTCGGAGCGGGTCGCGCGGCCAGCGGATCGGCCGAGGGTGGGGCGCAAGCCGCCGCGACGAGTAGCGCGACGCAGGGAATGACGCGGGAGAGGGGGAAGCGTTGAGGCACGCTGAGCATCCCCGTCGGCCAGTATTACGAGCCGGGCTGGGCGCGGCGCTCGGGTCGTTGCTCCAGGGGCGGCGTGGCGGCGCGCGGCTCGGCCAGGCGCGCCGTCCACTGGTCCAGGGCGTAGTCGGCGACACTGCCCAGGCCGTGATTGACGCCTCGAAGGGAGCCATACACGCCGTCGGTGATCGCCTGCTGAATCGACTCGATGCCCCGTGCAGGCAGCCCAATCACGGGCAGGCGGGTCAGGATGGCATAGACACGATGGGCCAGCTCGCGCTGAACGTCCGCGACGGCGACGGCCCCGGCGTCGACGCCCTCCTGGATGAGGTCCTTCGCGCCGCGGAGTTGGGACAGAGTCTCAGAATCCATCAGATGCTCCTCCGTTGGGCGTGCCCGCACACGCCGCGCGGATATGCTCGTAGACGGCCGGGTCATTGACCAGGCGCAGATGGTTCCGGCCAGGCAGGTGGTGGGTGTGAATCGGCGCGATGTATTCGGTGTCGCCGGGCACGTGGCTGGCGGCGTGGGCGGCAGGCAGGCTTACCAGGCCATCGCCAATGAAGGCCGCCAGGGGGCTATCGGCGTCGCTGGCGAGGGTGGCGGCTATCAGATGGTGCTCCGCGTCGCTGTGCCAGGTCAGGGGTTGGCCCTCGACGGCCGCCCCGCGC
>JAHCIE010000700.1 GCA_026129385.1 Anaerolineae bacterium | reverse complement strand
CCCCGCCACCCGTGTCGCCGCGCTGGAGCCAGCCGTACTATGTGGTCGAAGAGACGGTGGCGCGCCTGGAGGTCTACGACCCCGATACGCTAGACATGTCAGTCACGGTGGAGATTTACAGCGACACCCCACCGGCGAACAGCCTCTACGTGACCCTCTACCGCACCGACCCCGGTGATCCCGTCTTCAAGTCCGAGAGCGAGGCTGGAGCCGTGCGCTTCTGCACCGACTGCCCCGCCTCCTCGTCGACGGTGGGCTACCGCTTGAAGGTCGCGCCCGAAGCCACGCTCTACGTTAAGTATGTTCGCCTGCCCGTGTGCGGCCCGTGCCAGGCCCAGGCGCGCTGGTACGCCGTAGCGCCGACGGCCACGCCGACCGAGACCCCCACCCCGACGGCCACGCCCCCCCCCACCGCGACCACGACCGCGACCGCCACGCCGTCCCCCACGCCGACACCGACCGCGACGCCGACCATCGCCGCGTCGCCGACCGCGACGCCCACAGCCAGCCCCAGCGTGACGATGTCTGCCACCCCATCGACGCCGGCCCCGCCCACCGCGACGCCGACAGCGACGGCGACGGCCCCGGCCCCGCCCGAGCGCTACACGATCTATCTGCCTTATCTGGCCGCAGGCTGCCGCGACGCCTGCGAGTCGGCGACGGCGGAGCCTAGCTTCGGCGCGTCAGGAGAGTGACCCTATGCTACGCCGTCTTCCGTGGATTCTACTGTTGGCTGTCATCCTGTTGGCGGGCTTTGCGGCCCCCGGCCCCCTGGCCGCGGCCCCGCCCGCCCAGGGCGCTACGCCCACCGCCACCCTACCCGGCGGGGGCAACGTCCTGACTTCGACGCCGACGGTCACCCTCACACCCACAGCGACGGCGACCGCCGCCGCCTCGCCGACTCCATCCGACACACCCACGGCCACCCCGACCCCGCCGCCCTGCCCCTACCCCGTCGGCGCGTCGGGTTACACGTTTGTCTGGATGAGCCGCGACCCAGGCGGCCCCCCGCAGAGCGACTTCCCCGCCGGCACTGTGACAGCCTATATCAACCTGTGCTACAACTACGGTAGCCCCCTTCCCTACCAGATCCAGGTCGTCGATGACAACGGTCAGCTGCTCACCGGTCGCGGTGGGATGCATCCCGGCGTGGGCGTCACAACTGAGTCGTCGCCCATCGACATTCCGCTCCTGCCGACCCCCAACAAGCAGCCCTTCCAGACCCGCCTCTACTTCCCCACCGTGAACCCTGGCGCGCCCTTCTCCGCCTGGCAGTGGACGGTGGGCACGGTCATCACCTTCGACCGGGACCAGTACTACGGCACCGCCGACGTGGCGACCATCACCGTATACGATTCTATCTCCGCATCCGACGCCTCGGTCGCTGTCCAGGCCTATAGCTACCGAGCCAATAACTCGCTTCTCGATTCCACGGCCCTGACTCTGGTAGCCAGCCCCGCCAACAGCGGCCGCTTCCAGGGCACGCTCCGTTTCCAACAAGGGGGCGCCAACCCGCCACCGGGGATCCTCCGGGTCGAGCCTGGCAGCCAGCTGGTCGT
>JAHCIE010000070.1 GCA_026129385.1 Anaerolineae bacterium | reverse complement strand
TGAGGGAGGAGTACGAGAGAGGTAGCGCGCAATGAGCGAGAAGTCCAGCCGCCGCCGCATCGTCGGCCGCGTGACAAGTAACAAGATGGACAAGACGGCGGTGGTCGCGGTGGAGACGATCAAGCAGCATCCGCTCTATCGCAAGACGATCCGTACTACCAAGAAGTACAAGGCGCACGACCCGAACAACCAGGCGCAGATCGGCGATGTGGTGCGCATCGAAGAGGCGCGCCCGATGAGCAAGGAGAAGCGCTGGCTGATCGTCGAGTGGGTGCGCCAGGGCGAAGGCCCCGCGATTGAGGTCGCTGAGGTTACGGTGGACGAGGAGCCGGAGGACCAGTCATGATCCAGGAGTATACACGGCTGCGGGTCGCCGACAATACCGGCGCCAAAGAGTTGATGTGCGTGAAGGTGCTCGGTGGCTCGCGGCGCCGCTATGCCAGCGTGGGCGACATCATCATCTGCTCGGTCAAGGCCGCTGCGCCGCAGGGCTCGGTCAAGAAGGGCGATGTGGTGCGCGCTGTGGTGGTGCGTACAGCCAAAGAGTATGGCCGTCCGGACGGTAGTTTCATCAGGTTCGACGAGAATGCGGCTGTTATCCTCGACAATGAACAGAATCCCAAGGGTACACGTATTTTTGGTCCCGTCGCGCGCGAGTTGCGCGAGAAGGGCTTCATGAAGATCGTGTCCCTGGCGCCTGAGACATTGTAGATTGTCTGTCGGGAGAGTTTAACAGCGGCATAGTGACATAGCTGTCGAGCGGCCAGCATGGGGTGATGAACGACTGAGGGCCTACGGCGACGGATGGTATGCCAGGCTTGTTTTGTCCTCAGCTTTTTGTCCCGCATGGCGAGCCGCCGGGTGGCCGCTGTCGTGGAGACGGCGGGACGCCGGAAGGCGGGCAGTTCCTGGTGGAATGTTGCCAGTTGGAGAGTTGGAGGGTTGGAGCAGCGCTAGCCCACCTGCAACTTTCAACCTGTCACCTTGATCCACGGGGCCGCCGCGTTGGACGGCTTTGTCACTGGGCTGCGAGTCCCCCTGGGCGGGGGAGAGTGAGAAGAGGAAGATGCAGCGTGTAAAGAAGGGCGATACCGTCGAGGTGATCAGCGGTGATGAGAAGGGCAAGCGTGGCGAAGTCCACGAGGTGCTACTCAAGAGGCATCGCGTTATCGTCGGCGGGGTGAACCTCATCAAGAAGGCGCAACGCCGCACGGGCAACGTGCGCACTCAGGTGGGCATCATCGAGCGCGAGGGGCCGGTGGAGTTGTCGAATGTGATGCCGGTGTGCAAGAGTTGCAGTAAGGCGACTCGTGTTCGGTTCCAGGGGGCCGGTCGCGAGAAGACACGTATCTGCGCCCGCTGTGGCGCGGCCCTGGACTAAGGAGCGCGCGATGTCCTTGAAGAATCGCTACTCAGAGCAGATTGTGCCCCAGCTCTTCCAGGAGTTTGGGTACTCGAATATTATGCAGGTCCCCAAGGTCAAGAAGATCGTGGTTAACATCGGCGCGGGGGAGGCTTTGCAGAACCCGAAGGCGCTCGACGCCGCCGTGCGCGACCTGACGACGATTACCGGGCAGAAGCCGGTCATCACCCGGGCTAAGAAGTCGATCGCTACGTTCAAGCTGCGCGAGGGCAACCCGATTGGCGTAAAGGTCACGCTACGCGGTCCGCGTATGTGGGACTTCCTCGAGCGGCTGGTGCGTGTCGCTTTGCCTCGTACCCGTGACTTTCGCGGTATACCTCGCGACGCCTTCGATGGGCGTGGCAACTATACCCTGGGTCTCAAGGAGCAGTTGATCTTCCCTGAGATCGACTACGACAAGATCGATAAAGTGCGTGGCATGGAGATCACCATCGTCACATCAGCTCAGACGGACCAGGAAGCGCGGCGGCTGTTGGCCCTGATGGGCATGCCGTTCCGGCAGTAAGAGTGAGGGAGAATCATGGCTAAGAAGTCATCGGTGGCGCGCGAGACAAAGCGGAAGTACCCGACTCGTGTGCGTAACCGCTGCCAGGTTTGCGGCCGCCCGCGCGGCTACATGCGTCGCTTCCGCCTGTGCCGAATCTGCTTCCGCCAGCACGCCCTTGAAGGCAAGATCCCGGGCGTCGTGAAGTCGAGCTGGTAAGTGAGGTCATCCAATGCAGATCTCTGATCCGATTGCCGATATGTTGACCCGACTGCGCAACGGCGCGCTCGCGCGCCATGCGTTCGTCGTCATGCCCAGCTCCAAGATGAAGGAAGCAATTGCCGCCATTCTGAAGAGTGAGGGTTTCATCCAGGATTATGAGGTGTACGTCGATGGCGTCAAGAAGACGCTACGGGTACAGCTTAAGTACACCCAGGAGCGCCAGCCCGTGATGACCGGCCTCAAGCGCATCAGCCGCCCCGGCCGCCGGGTATACTCCAGCCGCGAGGAGATTCCGCTGGTTCTCAGCGGTATGGGTATCGCCATCATGTCGACCCCCAAGGGCGTCATGACCGGTAAGGACGCGCGACGCCAGGGTGTGGGTGGCGAAGTCCTCGCGTATGTGTGGTAGGAGGAGGACGCCATGTCGCGTGTAGGGAAGATGCCTGTTCCCCTGCCTAAGGGGGTTACCGCCAATATCGACGGCAGTCACGTTAGCGTGAAGGGCCCGCGTGGTGAGCTGATTCGGGATTTCCATCCTGCGATCAGCATCGAGCAGGATGATGGGACGCTGCACGTCACGCGCCCGACGGACAACAAGCTGCATCGGTCGCTGCACGGCCTGTCGCGCGCGCTGTTGGCAAATATGGTGACTGGCGTGTCGAGCGGTTTTCAGCGTGTCCTCAACATCGAGGGCGTGGGCTATCGCGCTGAGGTCCAGGGCAATAACCTGGTGCTGAATGTGGGCTACTCGCATCCCGTCACCTTCGAGCCGCCGGTCGGCATCAAGTTCGCCGTCGATAAGACGGCGCGCGTGGTGACCATCGACGGCAACGATAAGGAAGTGGTGGGCGAAGTTGCCGCCAAGATTCGCCGCGTCCGGCCGCCTGAGCCGTACAAGGGCAAGGGCATTCTGTACGCTGGCGAGCGCATTCGCCGCAAGGCCGGTAAGGCCGGTAAGGCGAAGAAGTAACATAACACGACCTTCCCGCGTCGGATAGCCAGGTCCGGGCGGTGGTGGTCCCAGGAGCAGGAATCATGGCTAAGACCTCGGCTCGGCGTTTGTCGCGCCAGCGCCGTCACGAGCGGGTGCGTAAGAATCTGAAGGGGACGACCGAGCGTCCGCGCTTGAATGTATACCGCAGCCTGGTGCATATCTATGCCCAGGTGATCGACGACACCACGGGGCGTACCCTGGCGTCGGCGTCGACCCTCGACACCGTGGTTCGCCCGCAGATGAGCGAGCTGACCAAGACCGACGAGGCGAAAGCCGTCGGTAAGTTGGTGGCCGAGCGCGCCCAGGCGGTGGGGGTGACGAAGGTGGTCTTCGACCGGGGTGGCTACGTCTACCATGGGCGGGTCAAGGCTCTGGCCGATGCGGCCCGCGAGGGCGGCCTGGACTTCTAGTTTCATCGGCTCGCGTCGCCCGTCAGGGTGGCGCTTAGGGGCGCGTCGCGTGCGTGCGCGGGGCGTCGTACCAGTCAGCGAGTCGGGCAGTCGAGTGCGAGCCGCACCTCTGCCCGGCGTGAGCAAACAGAGGGAATACTTGCTATGGATTCGGCACAGACACGCAGGCCGGCCGGCCCGGGTGGCGCAGGGGGACGCGGTCGTGGCCCCGGCGGCCCTGGGGGTCAGGGCAATCGCGGTGATCGGCCGCGCGGCGATCGCCGCGACGAGCAGCAGGACAAGGAACAATTCGACGAGCGCGTGATCGATATCGCTCGAACCGCTAAAGTAATCAAGGGCGGTCGCCGCTTCGCCTTCCGCGTCGTGGTGGTCGTCGGCGACAATAATGGACGCGTCGGCCTGGGTGTGGGCAAGGCCCGCGAAGTGCCCGAGGCGATTCGTAAGGCCCTTGAGCGCGCCAAGCGGAGTATGATCACTGTGCCCATCATGGGGACGACGATTCCCCACGAGGTCAACACCCGCTACAGTGCGGCGAAGGTGATGCTGAAGCCGGCTGCCCCCGGCACGGGCGTTATCGCCGGCGGTAGCGTGCGCGCGGTGGTCGAGGCGGCGGGTATCAAAGATATTCTGACGAAGTCGCTGGGTAGCAGCAACGTGCTAAACGTGGTGCAGGCTACGGTGCAGGCCCTGGGCGAGCTGAAGCGTCCTGAGGTGGAGGCGAAGCGCCGTGGGCGGCCCGTGAGCGAGGTGCGGCCGGTGTGGAGCAAGACCAATGGCTAAGTATCTTCGCGTCAAGTACGTCAAGAGTTCCATCGGCAATCTCCAGCGCCAAAAGGACACCGTTCGCTCGCTTGGGCTGCGCAAGCTCGGTCAGGTCGTCGAAGTGCCTGACAACCCGGCGGTACGTGGAATGGTGAACTCCGTAATCCACCTGGTTTCCGTGGAGGAGATCGAGGTGGCCGAGGACGCGCCGGCCAGCGGCCAGGCCGTGCTCGAAGGAGGCAAGGTATGAAGCTGCACGAGTTGCGCCCGCCGAAGGGTGCGAATCGGCCTCGCAAGCGCCTGGGCCGGGGCACTGGCAGCGGCCAGGGGACGTATGCCGGCCGGGGCCGCAAGGGTCAAGGCTCGCGATCGGGTGGGGTGAAAGGCCCCTATTTCGAGGGCGGTCAGCTGCCCCTGGTGCGGCGTTTGCCGCACAAGCGGGGCTTCGTGAATATCTTCCGCCAGGAATATGCCGAGGTGAACCTGGATAGTCTGGCCGAGAGGTTCGAGGCGGGCGCCGAGGTTACGCCGGAGATTCTGGTCGCAAGCGGGTTGGTTCGCAATGCTAAGACGCCGATCAAGGTGTTGGGGCGAGGCGACATCACCAAGCCCCTAAACGTTCGGGCACACCGGTTCTCGGCCAGCGCGCGCGCCAAGATTGAGGCGGCCGGCGGGCGGGTCGAGGAACTGGCGGCCGAGTCCTGAAAGGAAGCAGGCCATGCTCGAAGCCGTACAGAACGCCTTTAGGGTTCCCGACCTGCGGCGCAAGCTGTTGTTCACCTTCGGTATCCTGGTGATCTACCGCTTCGCGGCGCATGTGCCGGTGCCTGGGGTGAACCGTGATGCCCTCCGCAACCTTTTCAACAATAACGAGTTGCTGGGCTTCCTTAACATCTTGACGGGTGGCGCGCTGCAGAACTTCTCGGTGTTGGCGATGGGTGTGTATCCTTTCATCACTGCGTCGATTATCCTGCAGCTCGTGACGCCGCTCATCAAGAGCCTCGAAGAGCTGAGCAAGGAGGGCGAGGCGGGGCGACGTCGTATTACCCAGTACCAGTACTGGCTGACGATCCCGCTGGCCGCCCTTCAGGGCGCTGCGCAGGCCGCGCTGTTAGCGCAGAGCGGCGTGTTGCCGAGGTTCAGCCTTACGCAGTATCCGCTGGAGACGATTACCATCATCATCACCCTGATCGCCGGCACGATGTTTGCCATCTGGCTCGGTCAGTTGATTACCGAGGATGGTATCGGCAACGGAATCTCGATCATTATCTTTGGCGGCATCGTGGCCCAGATCCCCGCGCAGATGTTTGGCATCCTGCAATCGGGGGGCTGGCTGCGGCTGCTGATTCTGCTCGTGATTACAGTCTTGACGGTGGCTGCCATCGTGTACGTGCAGGACGCCCAACGGCGCATCCCTGTCCAGTACGGGCGGCGCGTGCGCGGCACGCGCGTCTACGGTGGCCAGAGTACGTTTGTCCCGCTGCGTGTCAACTCGGCGGGTATGATCCCGCTCATCTTCGCGTCGTCCATCCTGATCTTGCCGAGCGTCATTGCGCAGGGTTTCCTGGCGAGCCAGAACGACTTCGTGCGCAACACGGCCTCGCAGATCTACAGCCTGTTCAATGTGACGGGCAACTTCTACTGGCTGCTGTACTTCACGCTGGTGGTGCTGTTTACCTTCTTCTACACCGACACCATCTTCCGCCAGCAGAACCTGGCTGAGACGTTACAGCGGCAAGGTGGTTTCGTGCCTGGCATCCGGCCGGGCAAGCGCACGGAGGAGTACCTGTTCTACGTGCTACAGCGTATCACGTTGGCAGGGGCTATTTTCCTGGGTCTGGTAGCAGTCCTGCCCTGGATGGTCAGCCTGCTCCCTGGCATGGGGCAGGTGACCCGGAGTAGCGACCTGCTGGTGACTAGCAGCGGTATGCTGATCGTGGTAGGTGTGACACTCGACACGATGAAGCAACTCGAAGCGCAGTTGTTGATGCGCCATTACGAGGGCTTCATCAAGTAAGGCCAGACGGCCCTTGCGCTTCTTATACCGGTGGTAGGGGCACGCACCCGCGTGCCCCTACGCCCGACTGATGAATGAGGGAGCAACACTGTGGTTGCACATGCCGACCAGCCGTTGTACCTCCTCTTCCTCGGCGCGCCGGGCGCAGGAAAGGGGACACAGACCGCGATGCTCAGCTCGGCTCTGGATATCCCTCGCATTTCGTCCGGCGACCTGTTTCGGGAGCATATTCGGAATCAGACCGATCTCGGTCGCGAAGCAAAGCTGTACATTGATAAGGGTGAACTGGTTCCCGATGCCGTCACGGTGGGCATGGTGATGCGGCGGCTCGGTGAGGCGGACTGTGCGCGAGGGGCGATCCTCGATGGCTTCCCGCGTACTATCCCCCAGGCGGAGGCGCTGGAAGCCGGTCTGGCCGCGCGCGGCCAGGCGATTCGGACCGTCATCGATCTGGTGGTAGATCACGACATTCTCGTGGAACGCTTGAGTGGCCGCTGGATGTGCCGGTCGTGCGGGGCGTCGTATCACCTGGCGTTTCACCCGCCGGCCGTCGCTGGTCGATGTGACGTATGCGGCGGGGAGCTGTACCAGCGTGAGGACGATAGCCCGGCGACGGTGACCCACCGGCTGGAGGTATACTATCGCCAGACGGCGCCGCTGCAAGAGTTTTATCGTGGTCGGGGCATCTTGCACCAGATTGACGGCGAACAGCCTATCGAGGCGGTGTATGAGGTGGTTCTCAACGCCGCCGGTATGGGTGAGGATGCCGACAGCACGGGTTGAATGATTGCTTTAAAGTCGAAGAGCGAACTGGAGAGCATGCGACAGGCGGGGCGCATCGTCGCCCTGGCCCTCGATGCCGCACAGGCTGCCATCCGACCAGGCGTGACAACGGGCGACCTTGACCGCGTCGTGGATGAGGCCATTCGCGGCCTCGGCGCTAGCCCGTCGTTCAAGGGCCTCTACGGTTTTCCGGCCTCGGCGTGCGTTTCGGTGAATGAGGAGATTGTGCACGGTATCCCCGGCCGGCGTGTCTTGCGCGAGGGGGACATCGTCTCAGTCGATGCGGGGGCGCTGTACAAGGGTCTGCATGCCGACGGCGCATGGACCTACCCGGTGGGTGAGGTCGCACTTGAGACGCGCCGCCTGCTTGAAGTGACCGAGACGGCTCTCATGCGCGGGATCGCGCAGGTTCGGCCGGATGGCTGGCTGCTAGATGTGACGGTCGCCATACAGGAGTATGTGGAGGGCCAGGGGATGAACCTGGTCCGCCAATATCACGGGCATGGACTGGGGCGGAAGCTCCATGAGACGCCCGACGTGCTGAACTGGGTGGCGAAAGGCTCGCGGCCGCGCAACGTGCGCATGAAGCCGGGCATGACCTTCACGATTGAGCCGATGGTGATAGCCGGTGGTTGGGAAACGTATGTCAAACCTGACCACTGGACCGTGGTGGCGGTGGACCGGGCGTGGTCAGCCCATTTCGAGCACTCTCTGGCCGTGACGGAGTCGGGGTGCGAAATCTTGACTCAGCGATGAGGGTGTGGTAGAATAACGTTTTGCAATCGGAAGGAGTACAGCCGTGAAGGTCAAGCCATCCGTTAAGCGGCGCTGCGAAAAGTGTAAGATCATCAAGCGGCGCGGCGTTGTCCTGGTCATCTGCGATAATCCCCGCCACAAGCAGCGGCAGGGTTAGGCGTCAGGGAGGAGCATTCAGTTATGGCTCGTATCGCCGGGGTGGATATCCCTCGCGACAAGCGCGTGGAAGTGGCCCTTACCTATATCTTTGGCATTGGCCCGGCGACGGCCCGGCGCATCGTGGCCCAGACGGGTGTCGCCCAGGAGCGCCGCGTCAAAGATCTGACTGAAGCGGAGCTGGGCGCGCTGCGCACGTATATCGACCGTGAGTTGAAGGTCGAGGGTGATCTGCGCCGCGAGATCGGCCAGAACATCAAGCGTCTCCAGGAGATCAACTCCTATCGCGGCTTGCGGCATCGCCGCAATCTGCCGGCGCGCGGTCAGCGTACTCGTACCAACGCGCGCACGAAGCGCGGCGCGCGCAAGACGGTGCCGGGCCGCCGCCGGTCGAAGGCGAAGAAGTAATAAGTAAGGCGTGATGCGTAATCCGCTGTCCTTATTACGCATCACGTGTCACGCATCACCTCCCCATCCGGCTAGAGTGGCTGGCGCGGGTGGGGTGTGTCATGCCCTAAGGAGACGATAGACAGATGCCTCGACAACGTACACCGGCCGCGCGTGGTGGCCGTCGCGTGGTGGCGCGTGGCCCGCGCAAGAATGTGCCCCACGCGCAGGCGCATGTGCATTCGACTTTCAATAATACCATCATTACCATCACCGACCTCACGGGCAATACGCTGGCGTGGGGCAGCGCCGGTCAGGCGGGGTTCAAGGGTTCGCGCAAGAGTACGCCCTATGCCGCGCAGCTTGCCGCCCAGAATGCCGCGCGTGGCGCGATGGAGCATGGCGTGCGCGAGGTGGACGTGTTTGTGAAGGGGCCTGGCCCAGGCCGCGAGCCAGCTGTGCGCTCTTTGCAGGCGGCGGGCTTGCGCGTCCGCTCCATCAGTGATGTCACCCCGATCCCGCATAACGGCTGCCGCCCGCCCAAGCGACGGCGCGTCTAGCATAGTCGACCCTCGCCCAGGGATGACGGGAGAGACCGGCGCTGGTCGCCGCGTGTCTCCCGCCGCGCCGGGCCGGGGTCTGGTAAGTCCTGATTATTCATTTGACCAGGGGAAGTGAGGGAAGCTGTGGCTGAGAGCAACCGCTCGACAGACGTGCGGATCGAGATTGAAGCCAGTTCCCGCAACTATGCCCGTTTCCGGATTGGCCCCCTCGATCGCGGGTATGGGACGACGGTGGGGAATGCGCTGCGGCGTGTTCTCCTTAGTTCCTTGCCTGGCGTGGCGGTCACGGTCATCAAGATCGACGGCGTACATCATGAGTTTTCGCCGATTCCGACCGCCAAGGAAGATACGACGCGGCTGATCCTGAACGTGAAGCAACTGCGGTTGAAGATGGCCCCGGCTGCGGAGGGGCCGGTGCGTATGCGCCTGGAGGCGCACGCCGAGGGTGTCGTCACCGCTGCCGACATCGAGGCTCCCAGTGAGCTTGAAATTATCAACCCCGACCTCCCGCTGCTGACGCTGGACCGGGACGGGCACATTGATATCGAGTTGACCGCCGAGCGCGGCTACGGGTATATCCCGGCCGAGCGTCATAGCGGTAGGCTGTCCATCGGTGAATTGCCCGTGGATGCCATCTTTAGCCCGGTGCGCAAGGCGTCGTTCCGCGTCGAGCCGGCCCGCGTGGGTCAGGCCACCGACTTCGACGGGCTGGTGCTGGAAGTATGGACCGATGGGACGATGGCCCCGCAAGAGGCTGTCCAGCGCGCGGCGCGTCGCCTGGTAGAAGAGTTCCAGCGGGTTGCCCAGTTCGGTGACGTGGTGGCGCCGGAAGAGGCAGACCACAAGCTGAAGATCCCGCAGGATATCTACGATACGCCTATCGAGGAACTGGGGCTGCCGGTGCGCGGCTACAACTGCCTCAAGCGTGCGGGCATTACGCGCGTGGGCGAGGTGTTGGAGAAGCTGGCGAGGGGCGATGACGAGATGCTCGTCATTCGCAACTTTGGCTTGAAGTCGCTGAATGAGTTGAAAGACGCGCTTACCGTGCGTGGTCTGATGCAGTATGTCGGCACGCCGCCGTCTTCCAATGGCGCTCTGCTGGACGAAGACGCGGACGACGACGTAGACGATCTAGACGAGGAATAGAGCATGCCGCATCAAGTCTATGGGCGTCACCTGGGCCGCAGCGTGGCTCAGCGCCGCTCCTTGTTTCGCGCCCTCATGACGGACCTGTTCCGCTATGATCGTATCAAGACGACCGAGGCGAAGGCCAAGGCTATCAAGCCGGAAGCCGAGCGCCTGATTACCCGCGCCAAAAAGGGCGAGCCGGGCCGACTGGTGTCGCTGGCGCAGGCCGGCAATGTCAGGCAGTTGACGGCGCTACTGGGCGCGACGGGCGCTAACCGCCTGCTGAGCATCGCCAAGACGGGCGACGCAGCAGCCCTGGAAACAGCCGCCACCCAGACCGCGCTGCACAATCGTCGCGTCATCCTGTCGACGATTCGCGACCAGGCCGTGGTCGACCGCCTCATCCACGATGTGGCGGCGCAGCACCTGGACCGGCCGGGCGGCTATACGCGCATCATCAAGCTTGGACCGCGCCAGGGGGATGCCGCGCCGATGGTCTTCCTGGAGATTGTGTAACGCTGAGACTCGCCGCGGGTGGGCCAGGCAGGCTGTCCTATGCCTGATACTGACATGCCTGTCCAGCCGCTTGTGGAACGGGCGCCGGTCGCACCGCCGGGTTTCTACCGAGTGCGCCTCGATGTGGAGTACGATGGGACTGATTTTGTCGGTTGGCAGACTCAGGCCAGCCGACACGGTCGAACGGTCCAGCATACCCTGGAAGCCGCTGTCGAGCGGGTGACGGGCAGTGGGGTGCGCATCGTAGGCGCGGGGCGGACGGACGCCGGTGTACACGCGACGGGGCAGGTGGCCCACTTCGATACACAGTGGCCCCACCCGTTGGAGGTCCTTCAGCGCGCGCTCAACGCTGTGCTGCCGCCAGATGTCGGCGTTGTTGGATTGACCGAGACGCAGCCCGTGTTTCATGCGCGGTACGATGCGTTGGAACGCGAGTACGTTTACACTGTCTTGAATCGGCCGTTGCGTGCGCCACTGCGCGCGCGCATCGCGTGGCATGTGCCGGGGTCGCTGGATGTTGAGGCGATGCAGGCCGCCTGCGCAGTTTTCCTGGGGCGCTATGATTTTCGTGCCTTTGGCCGGCCGATGCGTGAGCGGGGATCGACGGTTCGGACCGTGACCGCCGTGACGGCGCTAACCCACGCCGACGAGGTGATGATTACGGTACGCGCTGACGCCTTCCTGCGCCACATGGTCCGGCGAATGACCTTCGCCCTGGTCGAAGTGGGGCGGGGGCGGCTGTCCCCCTCGGATGTCGCGAGTATTGTGGCATCCGCCGACCCAAGCCAGCTGCGGGGGATTGCCCCGCCCCAGGGCCTGTGCCTGGTGCGAGTGATTTATTGAGGAGCCTTAGAGTGCGAACTTACGTGACCAAGCCCGCTGAGGTGACGCGCGAGTGGTACGTCGTGGACGCGAACGGCAAGACGCTGGGCCGTCTGGCGACGGAGATCGCGCGCGTGCTACGCGGCAAGCATAAGCCGATTTTTCAGCCTAACATTGACACCGGCGACTTCGTGATCGTCGTCAATGCCGATAAGGTCGTCGTGACTGGCAACAAGATCAACGACAAGTTCTACTACCGGCACTCCGGCTACCCCGGTGGCCTGAAGGCCGTCTCGCTGCGCGACATGCTCGCGACACATCCCGACCGTGTCGTGCGCGCGGCTGTCTGGGGCATGCTGCCGCATACGCGGCTGGGCCGCCAGCAGATCAAGAAGCTCAAGGTCTATGCCCGCGCGGACCACCCGCACGCCGCCCAGCAGCCCAAGCCGCTGCCTCTGTAGGAGTAACACGTTATGCCCATGAGTTTCCCTGGCACGTACCATTATGCCGTCGGTCGCCGCAAGGCTGCGACGGCGGTGGTGCGCCTGTACGCTGGCACCGGCACGGTTCTGGTGAATAACAAGACCATCGTGGACTATTTCGGCAGTGGCAACCAGCGCATCATCGATGAGGCGTTGGCGCCGCTACGCGCAACGGCCAATGAGAGCCGCTACAACGTGACCGTCTTGACGACGGGCGGCGGCGTCCACGGCCAGGCGGGTGCGATTCGCCTCGGTATCGCTCGCGCCCTGGACAAGGCCAACCCTGACCAGCACACCATGCTGAAGACGGCTGGCCTTCTCACGCGGGACCCGCGGGAGAAGGAGCGCAAGAAGCCAGGTCTGCGGCGGGCGCGCAAGCGGCCTCAGTACACCAAGCGCTGATTCTGCGTTTCCGCACCCCTCGTTTTCGTCCAGAGAACGGGGGGTGTTTTCAGAACGGACCAAAGACGAAGGACCAAGGACCAATCTGTCTAGCC
>JAHCIE010000007.1 GCA_026129385.1 Anaerolineae bacterium | reverse complement strand
TCCACACTCCCTACCCGCAGGACGGCGCCACGTTCCTCCAGCTTCCCCAACACCGCGTAGATATTCGCCCTGGGGATTCCCGACTGCTTGGCCAGCTCGTAGCCATTGACGGGACTGTGCTGGAGCAGGGCAGCGTAAGCCTTCGCCTCGTATTCCCCAAACCCCAGTTTCTGCAACAGGCTGATCGCTTCGTCCATCGCCGCCCCTTCTAGCTGCTGCTACAGCAACTACTATCCTTATCATACCCCAAATATGGCGCTTGTCAAGGGTTCGCCTGGCTAAACCCTTGACAAGGCCAGCATTGTGCGCTATACTGTACGTAGTTGCTACAGCAACGACTATCTAGCTAGGCATGGCGGAGGGTGAAACGTGCAATTCAGCGGCGTCCAGTTCAGGAGGACAGTATGACTCACTATACATACCTGATTATCGGGGGCGGGATGGCAGCCGCTGCGGCGGTACGGGGCATTCGCGAGCTAGACTCGCAGGGGCCTATTGGGCTAATCAGCGCTGACGTGGACCTGCCCTATAAACGGCCTCCATTGTCGAAAGGGTTGTGGAAGGAGAAGCGCCTCGACACCATCTGGATCGACATGGAGACTCAGGGCATTGATCTCCACCTCGGCCGAACGGCACAAGCCATCGACGCTGAGGCGAAGCGCGTCACCGACACGACAGGGGCATCGTACACCTTCGACAAGCTACTCCTGGCGATGGGGGGCCGGGTACGCCGTCTACCCTTCGGTGGCGACGACATCATCTACTATCGCACAGTCGCGGATTACCAGCGCCTGCGCGGCCTTACCGAGCATGGCCAGCGTTTCGTCGTCATCGGCGGTGGGTTCATCGGTTGGGAGGTGGCGGCCGCGCTGGCGATGAACGGCAAAGACGTTGTGATGGTCTTCCCCGACCAGAGTATCGGCCAGCGCATCTACCCGCCTGACCTGGCGCAGTTCCTCACCACCTTCTATCGCAGCAAAGGCATCGAGGTCCTGACCGAGACCTCGGTCGTGGATGTGGCGAGACAAGGGACGGAACTGGCCGTGGCGACCAGGCGCGTAGGGGGCGGGGATGAGCAACGACTGGTCGCGGATGGCGTGGTGGCCGGCATCGGCATTCAACCCAACATTGAGTTGGCGCAGGCGGCGGGGCTGGCCGTCGCAGACGGCATCACCGTCGATGACTACCTCCGTACCACCCATCAGGACATCTACGCGGCGGGTGATATCGCCTCGTTCTACAGCCCCGCTCTCGGCAAGCGTCGACGAGTCGAGCACGAAGACAACGCGGTCACGATGGGGCGCCATGCGGGGCGCGTCATGGCGGGCGCGGTTGAGACGTATCGCCACCTGCCCTTCTTCTACTCTGACCTGTTCGAGCTGGGCTACGAAGCCGTGGGCGAGCTAGACTCAAGGCTGGAAACCGTCGCGGACTGGAAAGAGCCCTACCAAGAAGGCGTCATCTACTACCTCGGCGCTGGTGTCGTGCGCGGAGTCTTGCTTTGGAATGTTTGGGAACAAGTGGAGGCGGCCCGACGCCTCATCGGGCAGGAGGTATCAACCCCAAGTCAAGATCTCATCAACCGGTTGCCAGCAAACGCCTAAGGACACACGATAGCGAAAGAGGGGAAGTCATGTCACTGAATCTGATGCGCGATGTGGAAGACAACCTACCCGTTGCGGACGCCCAGCCTCGTCACGTCTCCGATGAGCAGTGGCGACGATTCGAGGGCTACATGAAGGAGATCTTTGGCGCTCTTGGCATGGATCTCGACACGCCCGCCACTCGCACCACGCCCCAACGGTTTGTCCGTGCGCTCTGGGATGCCACCTCCGGCTATGAGGGGGATCCCAAGCTCCTGACCGTGTTCGAGACCGAGTGCCATGGCAGCCCAGACTGCCAGCTGAGCCAGGTCATCGAGGGACCCATCCCATTCTACGCGCTATGCGAGCATCACTCACTGCCCTTCTACGGCCGTGCCTACGTCGGCTACATCGCCCACGAGCACATCATCGGCATCTCCAAGCTGACCCGTCTGGTACGCCTGTATGCGCGGCGCTTCACCGTTCAGGAGCGCATAGGGCAACAAATTGCCAGCACACTGGAAGCGATGCTCCAGCCGCATGGCGTGGCGGTCTACCTCGAGGCGCACCACATGTGCACCCAGATGCGGGGTGTCGCCGAGACGACACCCACCACTCGCACCACGTTCTGGCGCGGAGAGTATGAAAGCAACGCGGCGCTACGGTCGGAGTTCTTCGTCGCATGCGGACTGAAGCGATGACAACCCTGACACCTCTACAAGTCCTGGACGCAGCAGGGCAGGGCACGGAGCTTCCGCTACCGACTGAGTTAGCGCGGTTGTATGGCTCGTGCCGGCTACCTCTGCGTGCCGAGCGCCCGTATGTGATGGGCAACTTCGTCACCACCCTGGACGGCGTCGTGTCGTTGAACATACCGGGGCAGGCGGGGGGTGGGGAGATCAGCGGCTTCAACACCCACGATCGCATGGTCATGGGGCTGCTGCGTGCGGCGGCCGACGCGGTCGTCGTGGGGGCGGGCACGCTGCGTGCCGTGCCACATCATGTGTGGACGGCCGGGTACGTCTATCCACCACTGGCGGATGCCTACCGCGAGCTTCGCAACGCCCTCGGCTACACCGAACCGCCGCTAAGCGTGATCGTCACCAGCCGGGGCGAACTGGACCTCAGCCTGCCTGTTTTTCAGGCGGGGGAAGCCCCCGTACTCGTCGTCACGACAGACCGGGGCGCCGACCTCCTCAAACAGCGCCCCCTTCCACCGGGCGTGGCGGTCGTCGCTGGCGTGAGTGAGGGTCGGCTAACTGCGTCGGCGGTGCTGGATGCGGTTCAACGTGTCCGACAGGTGGGCGTCATCCTGGTCGAAGGTGGCCCCCACTTGATGGGCGATTTCTTCGCCGAGCAGCGTCTGGACGAGCTATTCTTCACCCTGGCCCCTCAGATCGCTGGCCGCGACAAGACCACGGAACGCCCCGGTCTGGTCGAGGGGCGAACCTTCGCCCCCGACAAGCCGCTATGGGGGGCACTGGTGGATATCAGGCGAGCGGGCGAGCACCTGTTTCTGCGCTATGCGTTCCCGACTGCACATCAATAGTATCGTCTACCCGACCACCTCCGGCTCGTCGGCGGCTTCGCTCTCGTCCAGCCAATCGGGCCGCTCATCGCTCTTCCACAGCTTCTTGCGATCCGTGATGTGGTCGGTGAACAGGATACCGTTCAGATGGTCAATCTCGTGCTGGAAGATGCGCGCGACGTAGTCGCGGGCGCGAATGCGAAACTCGCGCCCCTCCCTATCGAAACCCTTCACGACCACCCACACGTGACGGTTCACCAGTCCATTCCAGCCCAGAATCGAGAGACAGCCTTCTTCGCCCTCCTCCATCTCCGGTGATGCCTTGACAATCTCCGGGTTGACGACGGCGTACAACCTCCCGCTCTGGGGGTCATCCTCATCCCTGGGCGCCTCGGCAACGATGACGCGCAAGCCCACGTTCACCTGGGGCGCGGCCAGACCGACGCCGGGAGCCTCGCGCATCGTCAGCGTCATGTCGTCAATCAACCTCTGCAACGAGGGATCTATCTTCTGGACTTTCTTCGCCTTCTCGCGTAATACCGCGTTGCCCTGACTAACGAGAACAATATCACGTACCGACGCCATGTCCGCCCCCTTCACCTGAGTCGATCTAGATTGAATTATAGCCGGGCCAACGCAGCCGTTCAAACACCCTGCTACGACCCCGCCGCCAGCAAGCTGCGTTAGTTATTGCGATTCCTTGCCGCCGCGAGTAGTATTGCTGCGGTGCGGCGCGCAGCATCACCCGATGGGGCGCGCCTGCTCGTCGGCCAGCACGCCCTATGAAATACCTGCCCCGTATTAGCAGCGGCGAAGTTCAGACCGCCGCCTACATCGAGAAGGCCCACCGCCTGTTGCAGCGGCGATTGCCCCGCGCGTTGTGGATAGGCTCGCCGGCCGACCCCCGCGTGGCTCTGAGTTTCGACGACGGACCGGCCCCACGCGATACCGAGGCGCTGCTGACAGTGCTCCAACGGCACGGCGTGGCGGCCACCTTCTTCAACATTGGCGAGCGTGTAGCAGCCCACCCCGCGCTGGCCCGTGCGGTCTTTACGGCCGGCCACCAGCTCGGCATCCACGGCTATCGTCACCTGGCCTTTCCCCTGATCAGCGTTCCAGGCCTCCACGCCGACCTACAGCGCGCCCAGAACGCCCTGGCCGACGCCACGGGCCAGAACCCCGACCACTTCTGCTACGTTCGCCCCCCCTTCGGCTGGTTTACCCCCAGCACGCTGCGCCATCTGGATACCTGGGGATTCCGGCCCGTTATGTGGACGGTGGTCCCGCCCCACTGGCTGCAGAGCCAACAACGCACCTACAGCGACATCCGACGCGAAATGTGCGACAGCGCCATCCTCGTCCTGCACGAGGGCCTGCCCGGCCCGCCGGTGGCCCACCTCACCGACGAGATTCTCTCGCGCCTGGAGGATCGCGGCTTCACCTTTACCAGCATCGACCGCATGTGGCGGACCGTATTCGATGCCCAGCCCCTGGAGTCACCGTTATTGTGAAGGGGATACCCATATGCCTCGGATTCTGATCCTCCACGCCAGCCTCGGTTCTGGCCACGTGACGGCCGCGAATGCCCTGCGCGACGCCTTCACCCTGCGCGGCATCACTGACGTAACCGTCGCCGACGTCTTCGATTTCGGTAATGCCCTCTATCGCGAGGCCGTCACCAAGACCTACGGCCGCCTGAGCGAGAACGCCCCCCTTCTCTGGAAGCGTGTCTACGAAAGCTCCGACCAGAAGAGTGTAGAGCAGGCGGTATCCGCCAACCGATTGCGGGTGACCTTCCAGCGTCCCTTTGTCCGCTCCCTGGTGAAGCTCGTCAAGGAAGTGCAACCCGACGTTATCATCGGCACGCATTTCATCCCGGTCGAGATTCTGACCGCCGAGCGCGACGCGGGCGCGTTCACCTGCCCCATCTACTGTGTCATCACCGACTACATGTCTCACAGTAACTGGGTCTCGCCAGGGGTCGACGGCTACTTTGTTGCCGCCGACATCACCCGCGACGCCCTGTTCGTCTTTGGCCTGGACCCCCATATCGTCCACGTCACGGGCATTCCCATCGACCCGGCCATTGGCCTGCCCAAGTCCAAAGCTGAGATGCGGGCGAAGTACAATCTACCAGCCGAGTGCCCTGTGACCGCCCTGCTGGGCGGCGCCCTCAACCCCGAGCAGGTGCGACGGAACGTCGAGCGCATCCTCGGCGGCGAGAGCGACGGCGCGCTGGTCGTCATCGCCGGCCGCAACGAAGCCCTCGAGCCGGCGCTCGAGGGGCTGTCGAGTGGTCCGCATGTCAGCCTGCACACCTACGGGATGGTCCAGCCCCTGGATGACCTGATTACAGCCAGTGATCTGGTGATCACCAAGGCCGGCGGCCTTATTGTCAGCGAAGTCCTGGCGCGGGGTCGCCCCATGGTCATCGTCGAGCCGATCCCCGGTCAGGAAGAGTGGAATGCCGACTACGTTTCGCTCATGGGGGCGGGCGTCCAGCTGCGCATCTCAGCCATGCTGCCGCCTACGATCGCAACCCTGCTGGGCGACCCGGCGCGACTGGCCGGGATGCAACAGGCCGCCACTGCGGCGGGGCGACCCAGAGCCGCGCTTGACATCGTCGATAGCGTCCTGGCAGCCCTTCGCCGCCCGATCTAGCCGCCCACAGCACGTGAAACGGACGTAGCGGGTGTTGATACCCGCTACGTCCGTTTGTTGCTAGCCTCTAGTTCAGTCTAGCGTGCAGTCGCGCCCCGCGCTGCCACCTGCGGTGGCATGTCCCCGGTCCGGTACCAGGGTGTGCCCAACAGGGGCAGCAGCCAGCGATCCAGCCCGATCCAACCGGCATTCCGCCAGGCCAGGATGAGGAAGATCGATAGCAGGAACAGGAAGCCATTGGTGCTGGCCGAACCGGCCATGATGAAGTTCCAGTTCATAAACGCGCCGAAGAAGGCGGCGATACCCACCAGCGCGCCCAGCACCAGAGCAACGCCGATCGCCAGTTCGCCGATGGCGATAAGCTTGGCGAACCAGGTGTACCAGCCCGCATCGAGCATAAACTGGATAAATGAGCGGTACCAGTCGAAGGAGATGGGTGGCTTACCCGTCTCCGGAACCTTGACCGCCGCCTCCCAGAAACCCTTGAGTGCAACGCCGCCGTTCATCCAGCCCGGACTCTGGACCTTGCCCAGCCCCGACTGGAACCACTGCCAGCCCACGAACACACGCACCACCAGCCAGATCCACGGCATGATGCCGGTACTGGCGAAGAGGAGACGCGAGATGGGTGGCTCCGGAACGATGATTTCGCCCTTCTCATTGACAATGGATTTCGCGCTCATACTCCCTCCTGAGGAGTCCTGCACCACGAGGCTCGCCCCAGCGCGGGCCTAACACAGTAGTCCCATTATACATCAGCGCCCACCTTCTGCAAGCACTATGGGTAGCGACTAGACCACCTAGAACGAACATCCCGTGACGAGCGGCGGCCAGCGTGGCCGGGGCAACATATAGCCCCCTTCCTGTCACCAGAAAGGGGGCCATACGTCGCCAGCTCGCGCGAAGGGCGTAGGAGCGTCTCACGCCGGCTGCGCCTCGGCCGGCGGCAGGCTCTCCCCTTCCGTAGCGCGGAGGATGATCTCACCATCTTCAGCATCAACGACAATCGTCGAGCCAGGCTGGAACTGCCCGCCCAGCATACCCTCCGACAGGCGATCCTCGATAAGGTTCTGGATAGCGCGGCGCAGTGGGCGTGCGCCAAACTCCGGCTGGTAGCCTTCGCGGGCGATGACTTCCTTCGCCGCGTCCGTCACCTCCAGGGACATGCCCTGGTCCTGTACGCGGGGGACGAGCCGCTTCAACTGGATGCTGATGATCTGGTTCAGCTGCTCGCGGGTCAGTGACCTGAAGACGATGATCTTGTCGACGCGGTTGAGGAACTCAGGGCGGAACACCCGCTTGAGGCTCTCCATCACCCGGTCGCGCATCTTGTCGTACTCGGCCGACGTCTGCTCATCGTCCTTGCCCTTGCTGAAGCCGACGGCCATCGCCTTATTGAGCGCCTCGACGCCGACGTTGGACGTCATGATGATGATCGTGTTACGGAAATCAACCTTGCGCCCCTTGGCGTCCGACAACTGACCGTCCTCCATGATCTGGAGGAGCATGTTGAACGCCTCGGGGTGGGCTTTCTCGATCTCATCGAGCAGGATGACCTGGTACGGGCGGCGGCGAATAGCCTCAGTCAGCTGACCGCCCTCGTAGTAGCCGACGTAGCCCGGCGGCGCGCCGACCAGGCGAGCGACAGTGTGCCGCTCCATGAACTCGCTCATGTCCAGGCGCAGCATGGCATCTTCTGAGCCGAACATAAACTCAGCCAGGGCCTTCGCCAGCTCCGTCTTACCGACGCCTGTCGGGCCGAGGAAGATGAATGAGCCGATGGGCCGCCGCGGATCCTTCATACCCGCCCGAGCGCGGCGCACCGCCTTGGAGATAGCCTCGATAGCCTCCTCCTGGCCAACGATGCGCTGCTTGAGGGTATCCTCCATCTGCATTAGGCGCTCGGACTCCTCGCCGGCGATACGCATGACGGGCACGCCTGTCCACATCGAGACGACCTCGGCAATATCCGCCTCCGTCACCTGCAACATGCTCTCGCCCTGGGGGTCCATCGCGCCCAGGCGCAACTGCTCGATGCGCTCGCGCAGCCGGACCTCCTGGTCGCGCAGCGCCACCGCCTCCTCATACCGCTGGCCGTTGAACGCCTCTTCCTTCTGGCGCTGGATGTCCTTCATCTCATCCAGGCTCTCCTTCAGGGAAGGCGTGTCGGGCATCTTGTACATGCGCACCCGCGAAGCCGCCTCATCCACCAGGTCGATGGCCTTGTCAGGCAGGTGGCGATCGGTCACGTAGCGCGAGCCGAGCTGCACCGCAGCCACAATCGCGCTGTCGCTGATCTTGAGGTTATGGTGCGCCTCGTAGCGCGAACGCACACCGCGCAGAATCTCGACAGCGTCCTCCGGCGTCGGCTCCTCGACGTACACCGGCTGGAACCGTCGCTCCAGAGCGGCATCAGACTCAATGTGGCGGCGGTACTCGTCCAGGGTCGTCGCGCCGATACACTGCATCTCGCCGCGCGCCAGGGCCGGCTTGAGGATATTGGCCGCATCGACCGACGAGCCGGCCGCACCTGCCCCAACGAGCATGTGCACCTCGTCGATGAACAGAATCGCCTCGGTGTTCTTGATCTCGTCGATGACGCGCTTCATCCGCTCTTCGAACTGGCCGCGATAGATCGTGCCCGCGACCAGCGAGCCGACATCCAGCATCAGCAGCCGCTTGTTGACCAGCTGCTGTGGGACCTCGCCATTGACGATGCGCTGGGCCAACCCTTCGACGATAGCCGTCTTGCCAACGCCCGGCTCACCGATGAGGGCAGGGTTATTCTTGGTACGGCGAGAGAGGATCTGGATGACGCGCTCGATTTCCTTTTGCCGCCCGATCACGGGGTCCAGCTTGCCCTCTTGAGCCTGGGCGGTGAGATCAATGGCGAGCTGATCAAGAACCGGCGTTTGCACGTTCTTCTTGCGCTCCTGTCGCGGCCCACTGGGATTCTGCATAATGGCGCGGGTCGTCTGCGTCCGGATCGCGTCCAGGCTTATGCCCAGGTCTTGCAGGACATTTACGGCCAGGCCGTCGCCTTCGCGGATGAGTCCCAGCAGGAGATGCTCCGTCCCGATGTAGTGATGGCCCATGCGGCGCGCCTCGTCCACCGCTAGTTCGATGACACGCTTGGTGCGCGGGGTCAGCCCCGTCGCGCCGCCGACCGAACTGCGCTGACCTCGGCCAACCTTGTCCTCGACGATCCGCCGCACCTGGTAGGGATTTACGCCCAGGTCACGCAACACACGGGCTGCTACGCCCGTCTGCTCCTGGACCAGGCCCAGCAGCAGGTGCTCCGTGCCGATATAATTGTGATTGAGACGTTTGGCCTCCTCCTGCGCTAGCATGAGGACGCGCCGCGCCCGCTCGGTAAACCGATCGTCTAGCTTGTTGGCCACCGCTTCGTCCTTTCTGACGTCTCCCGCCACCGCCAGGCGCTAGGGGCGTATCAGGCCCGCTCGTAATCTGCGAGGCGGGCCTGACACGCTTGAACTAAGTCTTGCTAGGCCTGCTCCGTGGGCGCTTCTACCCCAGCCGCGGCCGCATCCTCGACCCTGACATCAGGGTCATCGATGCGTTTCAAGCTGAGGCCGATGCGCTTGCGCTGCGGGTCGACGCGGATGATCCGCACGTCTACCACATCGCCTTCTCTGACCGCATCCCGCGGGTGCTGGATCGGTCGATCGCCCAGCTCCGACAAGTGGATAAGCCCTTCCACCTCCCCCGAGGCGTCCCCGTCGAGACGGGCAAAGGCCCCGAAGGCGGCAAGCTTGGTAATCGTCCCCTTGACGACCTGCCCAACCTGATACTGACTCTCCACCTGCGCCCAGGGTTCAGGCTGGAGGCGCTTAAGACTGAGGCCAATGCGGCGGCGCTCGCGATCCACGTTGAGCACCTGGACCTCGACCTCATCCCCTATCTTGAGGACTTCGCTGGGATGATTCACCCGCCGCCAGGACAGCTCCGACAGGTGAATAAGGCCGTCCGCCCCACCCAGATTGACGAAGGCGCCGAAGTCGGCCAGGCTGATGACCTCGCCGCTGACGACATCGCCTTCCTTTAGCTCCGTAAGCAGTCGCTCCTTGAGGACTTTGTTGCGCTGCCGCATGGCGGCCTGCTCGGAGAGAATCAGCCGATTATGGCCGCGATCGACCTCGATGACCTTCAGCCACAGCTTCTGGCCAATCAGGCCAGCCAGCGACTGGCCAGTGGGGTCATCGGTGCGGCGACGAGCGCGCGTCAGTTGCGACGCCGGCACAAAGCCGCGCAGCCGCCCCACCGGGACAATGACGCCGCCCTTGTTATGATTCGTCACCGACGACTCGAAGATCTCACCGGACTCCATCTTCTGCTCAGCGTCTTCCCAGTCGCGATCGGCTTCCGCCTGAGCCAGCGAGACGACCGTATTGCCGTCCCGGTCTTCCGGATTGAGAATTACTGTTCGGACCGTCATACCCACGCGCAGGTCTGCCAGTTCCTCCGGTGTCATGCGCTCTATCTCGCGGGCCGACACCATGCCTTCGGACTTCGCGCCCACATCGACCAGAATCTCATCCTCACTGACCTGAACGATCACCCCGTCGACGACATCGCCGCGCCGCAGGTTGCGGTACCCGAAGTCGCCATTCATCCATGCTTCCATAAAATTGCCGTCCAGGACGGCGCCATCCACCCCATCCCCCGCCATATCGACAGCGCTACGCTGCTCCATGTACTCGACACCCCTGTACGAAAGTTTGTGCATATTATAGCGCGCCGGGGGCCAAATGGCAAAGGCCGATGGGCGGCCAGGCTGCGCCGCCCATCGGCACGCCTACGCCACGGCCGCGATACACTCGATCTCGATGAGGGCGTCGCGCGGTAGCGCCCCCACCGCGAAGGTGGAGCGAGCCGGCGGTTGCTCGCCGAAGAACCCCGCGTACACCTTGTTCATGGCCGCGAAGTCATCCATACTGGCGAGGAAGACCGTCGTCTTGACCACCCGATCCAGCGACGATCCCGCTGCCTCAAGAATCGCCTGCATATTCATTAGAACGCGGCGCGTCTGCTCTTCGATACCCCCTTCGAACATTTGCTGCGTCGCCGGGTCCAGGGGAATCTGGCCCGCTGTGAAGACAAAGCCATTCATGACGATGCCCTGCGAATAGGGACCAACCGCGCGAGGGGCATTCTCGGTGAAGACAACACGCTTCGCTGACATGGGATTCCTCCAGGGGTGATAGGCTGGCGTCTATTCTACCGAGGCCACGCGCCGCCTGTCAAACTCACATCCGCATCAGCCTATGCTATAATGGAGGCGTACCTGAATCACCATCGCCCACCTGCGAAGGACGTTATGCTTGAAGACACCCCTCTCCTGGTCAACTCGGACTGGCTCGCCGCCCATCTGCATGATCCTCTGGTCCGCATCGCCGACGTGCGCTGGTACCTGCCCCACCTGGGCAAGAGCGGCGCGGGCGAATTTGCGGCGGGCCACATTCCCGGCGCGGTCTACGTCGATGTCGACACGGAGCTGGCCGCCCCGCGCGGCAGCGGCCCCGGCCGTCACCCCCTGCCCGACATGGCCCGCTTCGAGGCGACGATGCGGCGCATCGGCGTCACGCCCGCAACCCATGTCGTCGCCTATGACGACAACAGCGGCACGGCCGCCCGCCTATGGTGGCTGCTGCAGTACACGGGCCACCCGCGCGTATCCCTGCTCGACGGCGGTTTCACCGCCTGGTGCGATGAAGCGCGCCCGATCGAGAGCGGGGTCAGTCGTACCTACCCCTCCGGCGATTTCACGGCGCAACCCCAGCCAGGCTGGGTGGTGGACAAGGCAACTGTAGCCGCCCTCAGCGAACACCCCAACACCCTCTTCCTGGACGCCCGAGCGCGGGAACGCTACGAGGGTCGCGTCGAGCCGATCGACGCGCGTCCCGGTCACATTCCAGGCGCTCGCAGCGCGCCCTTCGCCGAGAATCTCGGCCTCGATGGCCGCTTCCTGTCGCCCGCCGCACTACGCGCCAGGTATGTCGCCCTCGGCGTCGACGGAGCTGAGACAGTTGTCGCCTACTGCGGTAGCGGCGTGACCGCCTGCCACGACATCCTCGCCCTACGGCTCGCCGGTCGCGGCGACGTGCTGCTCTACGAAGGTTCGTGGAGCGACTGGGCCGCCGACGCTAGCCTACCCGCCGCCCTGGGGGTTGAGAATTGAAGGCTGGAAGGTTCAGACGACTGACTTCTGTCCTCTTCCTTCTGACACTATAATTGTCCCTTGACCGCGTACGTATCCGCATCCGAGAACTGCCGTGCTGCCTCGCTACTATGACTTGCTGAGCGTGCGTCCTGACGCGAGCGCCGAGGACATCCAGGCGGCTCGCGACACCCTGCTCGCCCGCTATCAGCCCCACGCTGTCCTGGGCGACCGCGATGCGGTGCGCCTTGTCAAGGCCATCGAGGAAGCCGCCGGTACCCTCGCTGACCCCACGCGCCGCGCCGCCTACGACGCTGCACTCGTCGCAGTCACAGCCCCGCCCCCCCCATCCGCCCTTCCGCTGGTTCTGCCTGACGCCGCGCCAGCTACCCCGCCGGCCGTTACCGCCCTGCCAGCGCCCGCATCACCCACCCCGCCGCCAGCGAGTTCAGGCTCGCCCCCAGCGCCGGTGGTATTCCTGCTGTTCGTGCTAGAGTGGCTGGCCAAGCACGCGCTCATGCTGCGCGACGGCGACGTCCGGCGCGGCGAGTTGCTTGCCGCGGCCGCTGGCCCCAGTCTGCCGGCACCCGCTACGACAGGGGTAGAGGTCAGCGCGGCGGGTTGGACGTTTACCATCCATGACGCCTTCCACACGGCCGCCCTGGCCGCCAACGGCCAGCGTCTCACCGCCGATGGCCACTGGCTGCTCGTTCGCCTTGCCGTCAAGAATAGCTGGCCTGGCTATCGCGCCCTGCGTAGTCAGGATTTCGCCCTCATGGCCGCACGCCGTCGTGACGAGACGGCCTCCGACGTGCAGATGGTCTCCCTCGCCACGGAAGCCACCCACGCCGCCCGCCTCAGTCTGGGCATGCGCGCCACCCCTGCTGCCCGCCACGGCCTCGGCTTCGCCGCCGACGAGGAAAAAGAGACGGTAGTCGTCTTCGACTTACCGCGTGACGCCACCGATGCCTACTTGCGGCTTAGCCCAGCGGCGGCCATCATCGACCTGTCGCCCATCTCGCCCCTGCCCGCCCTCGCCGAGCCGGAGGACAGCCGACTAGCGACCATCGCCCCGCCTGTGCGCCCGCTAGAGATCACCCACGTCCAACTTGCGCCGGGGCCGGGCCGGAGCCGCACGGCGCGAGTCACGGCCCGCGCCACGCCGGGCGCGCTCTGCCACATCCGCGTCCAATATGCCCACGGTCCCAGCGCCGCGCGCGGCCTGGCCCCGGCCGTGGCCGGCCCCGACGGCGCGGTCGCCTGGTCGTGGCGCGTGTCCTCCCGCACCCGCCAGGGCGAGTGGCCCGTGACCGTCATCTGCGGCTTCAACCACGCCCTGACAACGGTGGTCGTTGGGGAGAACGACACGACATCTTCTCATGTCTAGTCACTCCAGTACCACTACCCCCGACGCTGCGCCCGCCCTGACACCGGATCAGGGCCTGGCCCTCAATGACTGCGCCTTCGCCCTGGCCCAGGCTACCGAGCGCGATGACATCGCGCGCCTGATCGCCCGCCACGGCCTGGCCATGCTGCGCGCCCAACGCTGCACTCTCTTCAGCTATGATCCAGTCATCGTCCTTTTGCCCGACCTGAGCGGCCAGGCCGTCCCGGAATCGGCCCTCCCCACTGCGCGTTGGCCCGCCGCATTGCCGCCCTTCATGGAACGCGCCGTCCGCGAGCGACGCGCCACCACCTGGAGCGGCGTCGAGGGGCCACTCGATACAGCGGCGCGCGATTTCGCCCGCCGCGCCAAGCTACCGCCAGCGGGGCCATCGGCCGACGTGCGCGCCGTGCGTGAGCGACTGGGCGCGACCGATGCCCTGGCGGCCCTGTGCGTGCCCCTCATCGCAGGAGGCGAGCTGAGCGGCCTCGCCGTCTTCCACGACAACTACCCGCGCGAGTGGCCCGCCGCAGAGGTGAGCCTTGCCGAGCGGCTGGGACAGCTCAGCGGCGCCACCCTGCGAACGGCCCGCCGCTTCGAGCGGGAGCGCCGCCGCCGCCGCGTCGCCGAGGGCCTGGCCGAGGTCGCCTCGTCGGTGACGGCCACCCTTGACCTGGAAATCATCCTGGGACACACCGCGCGCTACGCCGCCGAGCTACTGGCCGCACCGCTGGCCGGCATCGTCGTGCTGGACAAGGCCATCGCCACCGCCCCCAGCGCCCACTTCGGCCCACTCACCTATGGCAGCATGTGGTCCGAGGCGCAACGCACCATCGAGGCAGCGGGCTGGCTCGACCACCTGGCCGGGGGTGAGGTCATCTCGCTGGCGAATACTGCCACCGAGCGCATCGCGGGCGAGTGGTTCCGTGAGCACGGCGTAGTGTCCCTGCTGCTTGCGCCACTGGTTCACGAAGGACGGCTGGTCGCGATGCTCGGCGTCGCCTACACCGACAGCCCGCACCGCTTCAGCCGACCCGAAATTGAGCTGGTTCGTCAGTTCGCCCAGCAGACGGCCCTCGCCATCGCCAACGCCGATACATTTCGCCGCCAACGACGACGGGCTGAGCAGATGCGCTCCCTGGCCGAGGTGTCGGCGGCCCTGGCTTCAACCCTCGACCTGGACAAGGTACTCAAGCTCATCCTCGACCAGTTGCGCTCGGTGGTCGCCTTCGATAGCGCAGCCATTGAAGAATTGGACGGTGAGACCCTCGCCGTGGTAGCCGAGTCGGGCGATAATCATGCCAGCCCGGCCCAGATGCGCATCAGCGTGCGCGACAATGCCCTGGCCCGGCGCGTCCTGGAAGAGCGACGCCCGGTCATCCTCGGTGATGTCCAGCGCCACCCTGACTTTATCCGCATGGACCGGCGGGTCCGCTCCTGGATCGGCGTCCCTCTTCTCGCCGCCAACCAGCCGATTGGCCTGCTCGTCGTCGACAGCTACCAGTCCGACCGTTACAACGAGGAGGATGGCGAGGTCGTCGCCGCCTTCGCCCGCCAGGCAGCGCTGGCGATGGACCGCGCCCGACTGTTCGCCGCCGAGCGCGCCGGCCGCCGCCAGGCAGCGCTGCTGCTAGAGATGACGCGCGCTGTCAGCGCCTCCCTCGACCTGGACGAAGTCCTCACGCGGGCCGCTCGCGACATTGCCGCCGCCGCGGGCGTCGTCCATTGCGGTGTCTACCTTTGTCGACAAACGGCGCTCGCGGCTGGCGTTGCGCGGCAGCGCGGGCCGCGCCCCACGAGCCGCCCTGGCCCGCCCGGCCCTGCTCCAGTCGCTACGCTCCCTCGGCGAGCCGCTTATCCTCGACCCGTTGAGCGATGGGCGTATCGATCGCAGTGTCGCCAAGCCCATGAACCTCGTCTCGCTGCTGGCGGTGCCTTTCATCCACCGCGAGCAACTGGTAGGCGTCGCCCTGGCCGCCGCCTACGAGCGTCCGGCCCAGTTCGATCGCGGTCAGGTCACCCTCGCCCACGGCATCGCCCGCTCGGCGGCCGTCGCCATCGAGAATGCCGCCCTATACCAGGAGCAGGAACGCCGCGTCGCCCAACTGTCGGCCCTCAACGAGATTGGTCAGGCGGCGGCGGCCCTATTACGCCACGACGAGGTCATCAATCTCATCTGCCAGCAGACTAGCCAGGTTCTCAAAACGCAGAGTTTCTACATCGCCATCCTGGCCGACGACCGTGACCGCATGACGCTCATTGCCGACACGGACGGTGGCGAAGTCGCCCCCAACCGCGCCACGTTGGTCCGCGGCGAGGGCCTGACCTGGCACGTGGTCGATCATCAACAACCCCTGTACGTGCGCGACGGCTACGCTGCCGCTTGCGAACGCCTCGGTATCACGACCGTGGGGCGGTCGTCGCGGAGCTGGCTGGGGGTGCCACTCCTGGCGGGTGGCCGCGCCCTGGGGGCCATCGTAGTCCAGGACTATGACCGCGACGACGCCTACGACGATGACGACGTGGCTGTGCTGACCACCATCGCCAGCCAGGCCGCCATCGCCCTGGAAAACGCGCGTCTCTTCTCTGAGGTTCAGCAGCGGGTCCAGCAGCTCATCGGCATCGCCAGCGTCGGCGCGGCCATCGTGGAGGAGCGCGACGTCGATCGCGTCCTCGCCATCGTCGGCAATCATCTGCGCGGCCTGACCGACGCGGAGACGGTGCTCCTGAGCTTCCTGAGCGAGGATGCCAAGGATCTGCGCGTGTGGAAGGCTGTCGGCCAGCACGGCGAGGATATGCAGGACATCGATGTGCCGGTGGAAGGATCACTCGCCGCCGTTGCTATCGCCACCCGAGAGTCGCAAGTCTCCAGCGATCCCTCCGACGATCCGCGCGTCTACGCCCCTAACGTGCAGCGCTACGGCGTGCGCAACCTGCTCATCGTACCCCTCGTCGCTCAGGACCGGGTGATTGGAACGATCACGGCGATCAACAAGCGCGGCGGGGTCTTCGGGCAGGGTGATATTGACGCTGTTGAAGTCATGGCTAACCTGGCCGCCGTCGCCTTCGAGAACGCCCGCCTATATGGGCTGACTCAACAACGCTCCCTGGAGCTCAAGGCCCTCAATGAGATCGGCCAGCGCATCTCGCGCTCCCTCGCCCTTGATGCCGTGCTGGATGCCATCGTTAGCGCGGCGGTCCAACTGCTCGCCGCGGAGAAGAGCGTCCTCTTCCTGATTGAGGACGAGCGTCTGCTGGCGCGCGCCAGTCACGGCTTGGAGATCGAGATGCCAGGGATACGCTTCGAGGCCCGCGACAGCGTCGCCGGGTACGTCGCCCGCACCGGCTTCCCCATCATCGTGCATGACATCGCCCAAGACGGGCGGGTCGTGCCCGACATGGCCGACGCCGAGGATATCCGCTCCCTGGTCGAAGTGCCCATCCGCATGGTAGGTGCGGTGGCCGGCGGCGTCCTGGTAGTCGGCTCGCCGCGCGTCCATGCCTTCAGCGACAGCCAGGTCGAGCTGTTGAGCGCCCTTGCCGACCAGGCTGCCATCGCCATTGACAATGCGCGCCTGTACGCCCAGGCCCGCGAACTGGCCGTCCTGGAAGAGCGCAACCGCATGGCGCGGGAGATGCACGATACCCTGGCCCAGGGCTTCACGGGCATCGTTCTCCAGCTCGAGGCCGCCGAGCAAGTCTTGGGCGACGATGTAGACGAAACACTGGAGCACCTCAGCCGGGCGCGTCAACTGGCCCGCGACAGCCTCAACGAGGCGCGCCGCTCGGTATGGAACCTGCGACCGCGTGCCCTGGAGCAGGCAACCCTGGCCGACGCCATTCGCCAATCCCTGGATGATTATGTCGCCGATGGTCGTATCGAGGGCTCCTTCGCCGTCGAGGGGACCGTGCGACCACTGCCCGCCGAGGCGGAGAACACTCTGCTACGCATCGCTCAGGAATCGCTGACCAACCTACGCAAGCACGCCCACGCCGACCATGTCTGGGTCGCCCTGGTGTACGGTTCAGAGATCATTACCCTCACCATCCGCGACGACGGCGTGGGTTTCGACCCGTCCGCGCCGCCTGCGTCGCGCCACGTCGGGGGTGGCCTGGGCCTGGTGGGCATGCGCGAGCGCGCCCAGGCGATCGGCGCGCATGTTCAGGTCGACAGCCAACCGGGTGAAGGCGCGCAGATTCTGGTGAGCCTGCCCGTCAGAAGCCAGTAGTTAGAGGTGCTACATGCCTAAGATTCGCATCATGATCGTTGATGACCACCCCATCGTGCGCGAGGGTCTGGTGTCCGTGCTAAAGCGCGACGAAGAGTTCGAGATCGTCGGCGAGGCCCCCGATGGACGAACGGCGGTGAAGCGGGCCGTGAGTCTCAAGCCCGATCTCATTCTGATGGACCTGCGCATGCCGGAGATGGGCGGCGTCGAGGCTATGAAGGAAATTCGTGCCGCTGCGCCCGATATCAAGTTCCTCGTCCTGACCACGTATGATACTGATGAGCACATCGTCGGCGCGCTCGAAGCCGGCGCCAGCGGCTACCTACTCAAGGATGCCCCGCGCGACGACCTGTTCAACGCCATCCGTACTGTGGCCCGGGGCGATGCCCTCCTCCAACCGCGCGTCGCCGCCCGCCTGCTGCAACATATGACGGGCCAGACGCAGCGCGGCAACGTGAACAATGGCGAAGAAGACCTGTCGCCTCGCGAGATCGAGGTGCTACAACTGGTGGCGCGCGGCTACGCCAACAAGGAGATTGCCGCACGCCTCACCATCACCGAGGCGACGGTGAAGACGCACCTGGCGCACATTTTCCAGAAACTCGGCGTCAACGATCGCACCGAGGCCGTCACAACGGCGGTGCAACGCAATATCATCCGCTTGTAGCGTGACGCAGGTTTATGTCAGCGCCAGCCGACCTGTGGTATATGAGGAGGGAAGAGATGAGACCCTCGTCGAACAAGAGTGCGCCTTCGCCAATTCGCGTCCTGGTGGTGGACGACAACGCCATCGTCCGCGACGCCCTATGCCGCATCGTGCAGCGTAGCGCCGACCTGCAACTCGTGGGCGAAGCCGCTGACGGCATCGAGGCCGTGGAAATGGCTGAGGCCCTGGCGCCGGATGTCATCATAATGGACGTCAACATGCCGCGCCTCGACGGACTGGGCGCAACGCGGCGCATTGCCCAGTCGCGGCCTACCAGCCAGGTGCTGATGCTCACCATGTACCCTGAGATGGCCCATGATGCGCGCGCGGCGGGCGCCAGCGCGACAATCCTCAAGGACTGCTCGGCCAGCGAACTAGTCGCGGCCATCCGCGACCTGGCTCCCCCAGCCGACTCGGCGGAGGCCAGCCAGCCGCAGGTCGGTTGACCGTGTGAGCGCCAGTTCCCAACCGCCACCCCGGTGCGCCCCTCCATGGAGGATGAATCATGTCCCCTCGTAGCCAGTTTATATCTGACTCCGACGACGATCAGGAAGACTTCGATGTTGCCAGCGACGCCGAGAGCGACGAAGGCGGCGAGAATGAGCTACTCGTCGGGTTGTCCGGCCGCCCCGGCGCCGACACCTTTGACCCGGTCGAGGCGCTCGATGACATCGGCGAGTACGAAGGCAGCGAGGCGTCGCTCCCGCCCGACTATAGCTACCGCGTCAGCGCCTCGGTGAGTGACCGCTACGGCGAATACCCATACCCCGGTGATGAGGATGTTCCGCTGGGCTACGCGACCGATGACAGCGTCGCGGCCGAGGAAGGCCTGGCGTATTTTCCTCCCGAGGACCCGGCGACCATGCGTGGAGCGGGCGCGGGCGACGAGCTTGAGATAGCGGCGGGCTTTGCACCCTCGGCCAGCGACGCTGGCTTCGGCGTCGAGGACCTGCCGCGCCGCGTGCAGCGGGGCGACTACGACCTGGCCGAGGAAGTCCTGGAAGCCATTGAATCGGCCTCTGAACTCACCGGCTTCAGGCTGCGCGTCCGGGTGCGCCATGGCGTGGTCCATGTGTGCGGCTACGTCTCCACGATGGAGGACCTGGCTATACTTGAGGACGTCATACGTGAGGTTCCGGGCGTCGTCGATGTGGACGCCGAGCGCATGGACCTTAGTGACGACAGTATCGAGGGCATTCGCATCGTCACGTCAAAGCAGGTAGCGACGGACGGCGACCTTGAAGAAGAACTGTAGCGCATCCACTCGCGCCGGCTATGCGTCCTCCTCTCAGATACGAGAGGAGGATCGCTATGCGTCATGTCCCTCTGAGCCGCCGGCCAACCGGCCTTATTGCCCTCGGCGTTGCGCTCGTCGGCATCCTTACCCTGACCTGGACCGCCGTGGCCCACGACGGCTCTTCCCCGGCCGCCACCGGCCGCCTATCCATCGACCCGTCGGGCCTGGCCCATGTGGAGACCGAAGGCTGGCGGGCTTACTACGACCGCGCCTGGCCCCGGGCCATCGCCTTGATGCTCCAGCTCAACCATGACCAGTTCGGCCTGGGCTGGCCCGCCGCCACCGAAGCATCGTACGACGCAACACGCGCCCAGATGGCCTTCGCCGGCGTCGACAACAACGTCCCCCTGGCCCGCGACTACCTGGAGCGCTATTACGCCATCGTCGCCCGCGAGCGCGGCCTGCGCTGGAATGCCGGGGCCGTTGCGAACGCTGAGATGCGCTACTGGATTGTCCACCGTCAGGTCGCCCAGAATCCGACCAACCCCCAACCGCTCGTGGACGCCTTGACCGATCTTCACGCATTGCTGTTTGAGATCCCGGCCGCCGCTGCCCTCACCTCCGCTGTCGAGCGCACCGCCGCGGCCCAGGCCGTAGACCGTATCACCGGCCGGCGATCAGCGGATATCGACGTCGATTGGCGCGAAGTAGAGCGCCGCCTCCAGGTAGCCTACGCGATTGTGGCGGAGGCCATGCGCTGACGCACTCGGATCGCCCCCAATTCTTCAACTCACACCGCGTTGGGCGTATCCTTCTGCCTGGCGCGGTGTTACTATGCTTTGATACCAGCAATAGGGCGCGCCATTTCATATGTGCGCCATCAGCCACGTTGCTGAACTTGCGGGAGGAATTACGAATGCGTCCACGTATCGTGGTCACCGGGATGGGAGCGCTCTCCCCGGTGGGCAACAGCGTTTCGACCATGTGGGAAGCCCTCATCGCGGGCCGCTCCGGCGCCGGTCCGATCACCCACTTCGACCCCAGTAACCTGGAAACCCATTTCGCCGCCGAGGTGAAGGGCTTTGATCCGCTCAATGTGATGGAGAAGAAAGAGGCGCGGCGCTCTTCGCGTTACGTACACCTTGCTATGGCCGCCCTGCGCGAGGCGCTGGAGCAATCCCGCCTGAAAATCGATGATTTCAACCGTGAGCGGGTCGGTACCATCTTCGGCACGGCCCTCGGCGCGGTGGATCTGATTCGAGAGAATCTCTTCCTGTTGCAAGACAAAGGTCCGCGCCGCATCAGCCCCTTCTTCGGGCCATCTACCTTGCCCGACACAGGCGCAGCCCAGATCGCGATCGAGATCGGCGCGCGCGGGCCGAACTTGTCGGTTGCCACGGCGTGCGCCACCGGCATCGATGCCATTGGCATCGCTATGGATCAGATTCGTGCGGGCCGCGCCGATGTCATGATTGCCGGCAGCGCCGACGCCCTGATTATCGAGCTGGTCATGGCTGCCTTCAACTCCATGCGTGTGCTATCACTTCACAACGACGCCCCCGCCGAGGCATCGCGCCCGTTCGACGCCGATCGCGACGGGTTCATGCTGGGCGAGGGCGCTGGCTGCGTCATTTTGGAGAGCCTGGAGCACGCCACGCGGCGTGACGCGCCCATCCTGGGCGAGGTCGTCGGCTATGGCAACGCCAACGACGCCTACCACCTCGCCATTCCCGCCGAGGACGGCGACGGCATCTATCGCGCAATGCGCCTCGCCCTGTGTGATGGCTCAATCGCCCCGGATGAGGTCGGCTACGTCAACCCACATGGGACAGGGACCGTCCTCAATGACCGCATCGAGACGATGGCCATCAAGCGTGTGTTCGGCGACCACGCGCCCCGCCTCGCGGTCAGTTCGACGAAATCCATGACCGGCCACTTGATGGGGGCGGCCGGCTCTATCGAAGCCATCATCGCCCTCAAGGCGCTGCAAGAGGGGGTAGTACCACCCACCATCAACTACCACACTCCCGACCCTGCTTGCGATCTGGACTATGTGCCTAACACGAGTCGCACCGCCGATATCGATGTCGCCATGTCCAATTCGATCGGCCTCGGCGGCCACAACGCGACCCTGGTCGTCCGCCGGGTGTGACTCTCTGCGGGAGGTTCCATGAATCGTTACGCGACCATCTCCGGTTGGGGAATGTATGTCCCCGACCGCATTATGACCAACCACGAGTTGTCGCTCATGGTGGATACCTCCGATGACTGGATTCGCAGCCGAACCGGTATCCAGCAACGCCACATCGTTGATGCCAAGGAAGCCACATCCGACCTGGCGACACGCGCCGGCTGGGCAGCGCTGCACTCGGCTGACATCGGACCGGAGGAGCTAGACCTGGTCATCGTCGCGACCTGCTCCCCCGACTACCATTTGCCCGCCACCGCCTGCCTGGTCCAGGATAGGCTAGGCGCGTCGCGCGCGGGCGCCTTCGATGTCAACGCGGCCTGCTCCGGCTTCGTGTATGCCCTGTCCATGGCCAACTCGGCCATCGTCAGTGGCGCCGCCAACAAGGCGCTGGTGATCGGCGCTGAGGCCATTACCCGCTGGATCGACTGGACCCAGCGGGATATTTGCGTTCTGTTCGGCGACGGGGCCGGCGCAGTAGTGCTGGAAGCCACCGATCGCCCCAGCGGCCTGCTCTCGTATGTCCTCGGCTCCGACGGCTCCGGCGGCGAAATGCTGATGATGCGCAATGGTGGTAGCCGCCTGCCGCCCAAGGGTAACCTACCCCTGGACGGCGGCTTGAACATGAACGGTAAGGAAGTCTATCGCTTTGCCACCCGTATCATGGGCAAGGCAGCCCGCGAGGCCATCAGCCGCGCTGGCTTGACGTCAGCCGATATCGACCTGTTCATTCCCCATCAAGCCAACCTGCGCATCATCGAGTCGGCGGCTAAGTCCCTCGACGTGCCCATGAGCAAGGTATTCGTCAACGTCCAGAAGTATGGCAACACCTCCGCGGCCTCCATTCCCATCGCCATCTGCGAGGCGGCCAACGAGGGCTACCTCCAGCCGGGCCAGAACGTGTGCCTGATTGGCTTCGGCGCTGGCCTCACCTGGGCCGCCGCCACCCTACGCTGGATGCCGCTGCGCACGCACCCCAGCCAGAGCGTCCCCAAGCGCGTGGTACGCTGGTCGCGGGCGCCGCTGGCCCGCGTCAAGTCCCTCATCCACCGCGCCGAGCGACGGGTGGACGGGCTGGAGGACGAGATCGACCGCCGTGAGTGGCTGCGCGAGCGCCTGCGCCGCGATGAACTACCCCACGACGCAACACCAATGACCAATGGCCATGGGCAGGGCAGCTCCAACGGGCACGCCCACAGCGCGAGCGACCAGCCCACGACGGCCACGCCCAGCGGCCGCCCTGACAGCGTCACCCCGCCCAACGGGACTGATAAGGCCAACTGAAGCCGCCTTGTTGTAAGCGGCCCGATACATCCTGACGGACGGACACACGATTCTAGAGATTCGGTGTCCGTTCATCATGCTTTGGAGTGGCCCCAGTTTCCATTTTGCACCCTTTGGGAGTAAGATTGTCGTAAGACGTAGCAAGCGATTCCACACTACACCCTTGAGGGCGCTTCGTGAGTCTCATTCGCAGTAAGGTTCGACTCCCCCGCTGGCGATCGGATTTGCTCAGCCGTCCGCGCTTGGTCGAGTACGTGCGGAGCAACCTGACGCGCAAACTGATTCTCATCGTTGCTCCCCCTGGCTATGGCAAGACCACCCTCCTCCTCGACTTCGCACAGCATGGCGCTACCCCTTGCTGCTGGTATACTCTGGACGAGAGCGACCGCGACCCGCGCATGTTCCTGGAGTACCTGGCAGCCTCGATTCAGCAACAGTTTCCCCGGTTTGGTGAACGCACCTTCGAGGCCCTGAACGACTTCAAGCCCCTCAGGGCCGAACTAAGCCGCGTCATTGGCGTGTTGGTCAACGAAATCTACGAGAGCATCGCCGAAGACTTCGTCCTCATCCTGGACAACTTCGAGAGCGTTGATGATAGTCCAGACATCAGCCAGATTCTCGAGGCGCTCCTCCGCTATCTGCCTGACCACGTTCATATCCTCCTCGCCAGTCGAACCTTCCCCCAGCGCGCCGCCGTGACTCTGCCGCTCATTGCCACCGGCGAAGTTGTCGGCATCAGCGGTCAATTGCTGCGCTTTCAGACGATCGAGGTCATGGCGCTGGCGAAGGCCGCCTATGGGCTGACCCTGGACGTCGATACCGCCACCCGCATCGTGGACCAATGCGAGGGGTGGATCATGGGCATCCAGCTCTCCTCCAACGCGCTACGCCGCCGCGAGTTGGACAGTGTACTGCCCGCGGAGGTCGACCGCAATCTCTTGTTTGAATACATGGCCGCCGAGGTTCTCGCGCCATTGCCCCAGGATAGCCACGATTTCCTGCTCCGCTCCAGCATTCTACGGCCACTTACCGTCGATCTGGCCCAAGCCGCCCTGTCACGCGCCGATGCGGCGGATCAGCTACGCACCCTTGCCGAGCGCCTGCCCATGCTGGTGACCAGCCTCGATGGCGATGGCGCCTATCGCTATCATGGCCTGCTGGTCGATTTCCTCGGCCAGGTGCTGCGGCGAGATGTCGCAACCTACCGCGCAGCGCACCTCGCCGCAGGCCATGCCCAGACCACACGCGGCGCTCTGGTCGAGGCCGTACAACACTATATTGAGGCTGACCGACCGGATGAAGCAGCCGCTGTCGCCGTGCGGGCGGTAGATCAGCTGTACGAGACGGGGCGCTGGGATACCATCGCCCGCATTTTCGAGCAACTACCCCCTAACGCACGCACGCCCGAGCTACTCCTCGCCGAAGCGTTGCGACTCAAAGAGCAGGGCGACAACGAAGCCGCCCTGCTCCTTCTGACCGAAGTCGAGACACACGGCGACCCCCGATCTCAGATCATGGCCCGCACACGCCGCGCCAACATGTGGGGCTTACAAGGGCGTCACCAGCCGGCCCTCGACCTGTTCCGCGACGCGCTCTATGCAACCGATCCCGTTGACTTGATACTCATGGCCGAGGTCCATCGAGGGATGGGGCGCGCCTACTATGGCCTGGGCGAAAACGCCTCCGCGATCGAGCACTTTGAAATCGCCCTGCGCCTGTTCGAGGAAGCTGGCAGCGCGACCAACGTGGCTCACCTGCACCATGAAATCGGTTCGGTCCAATCCGATATCGGACGCCTGGATGCGGCGTTTGCATCCTACCAGCGCGCCCTGGCTCACTGGGATGCCACCAATGCTACCGGCTGGCGGCTCATTACCCTCAACAATATCGCCGACCTGTACCACACGCAAGGGCGATGGCAGGAGGCGCTCGTCATCCACGACGAGATCGGCCCCGCTGCCCGCGACTATGGCTATACGCTCATCGAGGCAACCAGCCGCCTCACCGTCGGCGCGATTCACGCCGACATGCAGGATTACGATGCCGCCCTGGATGCCCTCAATGAAGGCCTTGAATCGGCCGAGCGCGGTGAGTATCCCTACCTGATTGCCCACGGTCTGGACGCCATCGGCAATGTCTACCGCGCTCTAGGGGATCTGAATGAGGCGCAGGCGCGCCTTGAGGAAGCGCTAGGGCTGGCGCAGCTCCGTTCCTTGCCGCAACAAGCTGCTCAGGCCATGCTATCCCTAGGGCTGCTCGCCCTGAATCGGGGCGACCTGAGCCAGGCCGCCGAGTGGCTAGAGCAGGCGCGCGACGCGTTCATTGAGCAAGACGCCCATGCCAGAGTCGCCAGTACCGAATTTGCCCTGGCGCGCCTGGACTTTCGCCGCCGCGATACGGTCAGCGCCGGACAACGCCTGGACAACGCCGCCCGCCTGAGCGCCGAGCTAGGCTACGATCAGTTTCTCGTCGACGCAGCCACCGAAGAACCTGAGCTGGCCCAATGGGCCACGCGCCACACCTCGCAACCGGCTTTCTGGACCCAGATTCGGCGTCGAGTCGCCCAGCGTAACCAGGGCGCCATGACAGGCCCGCCCCCCCTCGAAGTCATAACCTTGGGACGGGCCAAAATTCGGGTGTTGGGCGAGGAGGCGGCGACTGAGTGGGCCAACCTGCGGGAGATATTCTTCTATCTGCTCGCACACCACCCGCGCGGCGCACGGCGTGACGAGATTATCGACACCTTCTGGCCCGACGCATCCCCAACCAACGCCGGCCAATCTCTGAAAGTGGCCCTCTACCGCCTTCGACGCGCCTTCTGTCAGACACGCCACGAGGCTGGCTGGTACTCCCTCGTGCTGCCGGATGGCTACATGTACGACGCAGGGCAATTTCAAGCCCTCGCCACCTTCGTCGATGATAGCGATCCACCGACCCCCGAACGCGCCGCCGATTTGCGACGGGCCGTCGATCTCTATCAGGGCGACTATCTGCCCGAGTATTATTCTGATTGGGTCATGCGCGAACGAGATCGACTCAAGCAGCTATTTTCACGCATCCTTCTCGCCCTGGGGCCGTATTATGAAGGGAGCGGGAATCTGGCCGCTGCGCTGGAAGTCTATCAGAGATGCCTGAATGAAGACGGCTACCACGAAGCAGCTCACCAGGGCATGATGCGCACCTACATGGCGCTCGGTGACCGCCATCGGGCTATTCAGCATTTCCGCGAGATGGTGCAGGTACTGCGCCGCGATCTCGGCATCGACCCCACTGTTGAGACACAGCGGCTTTATCAACAGATATTGCAGGGCACCGCCTAGCCGGCTGCCCCTGGCAGCCCTCGTCATCGAGGCCGATCATCTCTCGCAGGGAGAGATGATCGGCTTTCTTTTGCGCCTCGCACCAATGTTGCCCAATGCGCCTCATCTCACCCCCAAGTAACCGCGGCGTAACCGCAACGTACCGCCCCCTATGCTACACTGCACCCTACAGAGTACGCACGGCGAAATTCCAGAATCGGGAGCCACCATGTTCACACAGACCACTTCCATCAATCCCTCCACTCACACCTCGGCTCATGCTCGCCTGGCCATCCCAAGCGGCTCGGCTGGCGTCAAGGCTCCCGGTGGCGGCTGTGGCTCGGCTGGCGTCAAGGCTCCTGGTGGCGGTTGCGGTCCGGTTGGTGTCAAGGCTCCCGGCGGCGGCTGCTAAATACCCGTTGTAGATCGATACATCTCAGTCTCGGACGCTATCTTGTTCCTTGCCAGGGGGTCTCATGTCCTACCTAAGCCCCGCGATGGTTGTGGGCGCTGCTCTGCTCGACGAGGTATTCGCTCAAGCGCTATTGGCGGATCCGCGGCACGCTCTCACTATCGCCCAGATGGATTTGGCGCCCGCCGATTTGGCGCCGTTCCTGGAAGGTGCGAACAGCCTCGCTGAGCTGGCCCGCGCCGTTTATACCTGGGAGATGAAGGCGGGCCGCACTGAGCAGCCTCTTCGTGTCCCAAGCCTGGAACCGCGCCTAGATCGTCCCGCGCGCAATCGGGATAGGCTGGAGAGGCAACTAAGGGTAAGCCTGGCGGCCTGAGGTGTTCCACGGGGGGTGGGGCATGCGGGTACTCCTGGTCGAGCCGAACGCTTACTGGCGCGACGGCTACACCTATTACTTAAGAGATGAGGGCTGGGATGTCGATCCGGCGGCAACTGTCCAGTTGTCGGAGGTGGCCGTCCGCCCCTATGCCGCTGCGATCGTCGACGCCTCAGTGCAGAGCGACAACGGTCAGCCACTGTGGCAGGCTTTGGCGCATAGCGCAGGCTATCCAGTCATCGTGCTGGCCCTGACCCCGGCTCAAGAAGAGGCGTTGCGCCAGGCCACTCTGCCGCACGTCCGCTATCTTGTCAAGCCCTTCAGCCTCAGCTGTCTCTCTCTTTTCCTTCGCCATCTCCATGTGCAGCGCAACGTCGCATAGCAAACCGCCGCCCTCTATCGGGCGGCGGCTTCGTGTCGGCTGTCCTATGCCGTAGTCAAACTGGCTCCCCTCGCAGCCTGGAGCAGCCACACCCG
>JAHCIE010000699.1 GCA_026129385.1 Anaerolineae bacterium | reverse complement strand
AGCCGGTCATTGTCTACACGGCGGCTAACGGTTTCGAGGCCGATGTGGTGGCAGGCAAACTGGCGGCTGACGGTATCCCCACCTGGCGGCGCTTCGAGAGTCTGGGCGCGGCCTACGGCCTGCTGGTCGGCCCGCTGGCCCAGGTGGACATTCTTGTGCCCGCGACCCTCGCCGACCAGGCCCGTACCCTGCTGGCGAGCGACGACGACGCGGATGACAACTGATTGTCGCGAGACCTGATTCGCTTTGCACCGGGATAAGCCGGCGAGTATACTTAGCCCACACTACCAACAATTGTTGCAGTCGTAAACAGGGCGCGTACTCCCGCGCGCCTGGAGGTTTCCCATGCGCGTCACCGTTAAGCAGGAGCATCTGGCTCGCGGATTGGACATCGTTAGCCGCGCTGTGTCGTCCCGCAGTACCCTGCCCATCCTCGGCAACATCCTGCTGGCCACCGATGGCGGCCGACTGCGCCTGTCAGCCACCAATCTTGAGATTGGCATCAATTGCTGGATTGGCGCGCGGGTCGATGACGAGGGTGCGACGACGGTCCCTGCCCGCCTGTTCACCGATCTCGTGAAGTCGCTGCCGCCCGATCAGGTATCGCTGGAATACGTTGAGCGCAACAAGACGCTCAACCTGCGCTGCATGCGTGACGAGGCGCACATCAAGGGCATCGACGCCGCCGATTTTCCCACCGTGCCGACTTACGAGGAGAACGGTGGCTTGCAACTGGACGCCGATACATTTCGCCAGATGGTGGAGCAGGTGAGCTTTGCCGCCGCCGTAGATGACTCGCGGCCCATCCTGACGGGCGTCTCGGCGAAGTTCGAGCCGAACAAGCTGACGTTGGCCGCTACCGACGGCTTCCGCCTGTCGGTGCGCACGGCCGAGTTGGAGCATGGCCTGGCGCAGCCGCTGAATGTCATCATCCCGGCTCGCGCCCTGGCCGAGTTGGCCCGCATCGCCGCCGACCAGGAGGAACCCATCGCGGTGTCCATTGCCCGCAACCGCAACCAGATTCTATTCCATCTGGCGAACGTGGACCTGGTGAGTCAGCTCATCGACGGTAACTTCCCGGACTACAATCAGATCGTACCCAAGTCCCACAATACGCGGGCGGTCGTCGATACCCGCGCCTTCCTGGCCGCCGCCAAGCGCGCTGCCCTGTTCGCCCGCGACGGGGCCAATATCATTCGCGTCAAGCTAGAGCCGGGCGAGGGCAGCGAGCTGGGGCAGATGACGGTCAGCGCCGTCTCGACGGAGTATGGCGACAATGTGTCCCAGGTGGATGCGGCCATCGAGGGGCAGTCGCTAGAGATTGCCTTCAACGCCAAGTACCTCCAGGACGCGCTGAGCGTTATGGATGCCCAGCAGGTGAATGTGGAGATGGGCACGCCATCGAGTCCGGGCGTTTTTAAGCCACCCAGTGGGGATTTTACCCACATTGTCATGCCAATGCATATCAGCCGCTGACCTTCGGGGGGCACATTATGGCATGCCCACTTGACCTGGCGCGTCAGTGAAGGTATACTTAATGCCGGTTCGTCCCGTGGCGGCGCA
>JAHCIE010000698.1 GCA_026129385.1 Anaerolineae bacterium | reverse complement strand
CCGGCAGGGCCAGGACCACCGCACCCGTGTCGGCCGGGTTGGTCAGGACGCGCATGGCCTCAGGTAGGGCAGTGATAGCCTGGTCGGGCCGGTTGAGGCGGTCCCAGTAACGGGCGACGGGCTTGAAACAGTCATTGACTGAGATGTCCTGGGAATGCTCCGACTCGAGTTGCTGCAAGACGGGCGCGACGTTGCGGCGAGCGAAGATGTCGCCCGGCAGCAGGAGCACTGGCAGGCGGTTGATGGTTGCCGTAGCCGCGCCGGTGATCATGTTGGTTGCGCCAGGGCCGATGGATGAGGTACAGACGAAGGTTTGCAGGCGGTTCTTGACCTTGGCGTAGGCCGTGGCGGTGTGGACCATCGCCTGCTCGTTGCGGGTCTGGTAGAAGCGGAAGTCTGGATTCTGCTGCAAGGCCTGACCGATGCCCGACACGATGCCGTGGCCGAAGATGCCGAAACAGCCAGCGAAGAAAGGCTGCTCGACGCCATCGCGTTCGACGAGTTGCTGCTCGAGGAAGGCGATAATCGCCTGGGCCATCGTCAAGCGGCGAGTCGTGTCCATCTACAGCCCACCTCTCTCCTCAATGAACTGCATCACCTCATCGAAGTAGGGCATGAAGTTGGCGCAACCGTGGCGGGTGACGACAATCGCGCCACAGGCGTTGCCCAGCCGCGCGCACCTGTACCAGTCCCAGCCGCGCGTCATGCCGCAGATAACACCCGCCGCATAGGCGTCCCCCGCGCCGAGAATATTGTACACCTCGACCGGGAAGCCCGGCGCGTCCGATTGCAGCACCAGGCCGTTGGCCTGCCGCTCGTGGATGCGCGAGCCGTGGCTACCTCGCTTCTGCAGGAGCACCCGTGGACCGAGGGCCAGCAGCGCACCGATGGCCTCGTCGATGTCGCCCTCCACGCGGGCGTCGGTGACCTGGGAGTGGGTGACGCGCACCTGGGCCGGGTCGGTGAGCATGGCGGCGTTGATCTCGTCCTCCGTACCCAGCACGATATCCACCAGGCGCAGCGCCGCGCGCACGGTCACGCCGAAGGCGCGCGGGTCGTGCCACTGGTCGGGGCGGAAGTCGATATCCAGGATGACCGGCGCGCCCGCCGCGTGGGCTGTCTCGGCGGCGAAGAGGGTCGCGCTGCGGCTCGGCTCCTTGCTGAGGCCCGTGCCGCTGAGCAGGAAGGCGCGCGCCTGGGCGATGGGCGCGGCCCGCACGTCGTCGATGGTCAGCTCGATGTCGGCGCAGTTGTCGCGGTAGAAGGTCAGCGGGAACTTATCGGGCGGCTCGATGCCGAGGATCACGGCGCTGGTGCGGTGGCCGGGCTTGCGGGGGATGAAGCGCGTCTCGACGCCCTCCTGATCCAGGAAGTGGAGGATGAAGTCGCCGACCACATCCTGACCCACGGCGGTTAGCACCGCCGACCGCACGCCCAACCGCCGCGCGCCGACGCTGATGTTGGTAGGGCAGCCGCCTACGTAGGCGGCGAAGCTCTTGATGTCGACGAAGGGCGCGCCCACGTCATTGGCGTACAGGTCAATGGACGAACGCCCCATTGTTAGGAAATCAAACGT
>JAHCIE010000697.1 GCA_026129385.1 Anaerolineae bacterium | reverse complement strand
GCGGCTGAAGCCAACCTTCGACACCATGCCCGAGCTTATCACGTTCGAGCTGTCGACAACGATGGCTTTCACCTACTTTGCCGAGCAGAGAGTGGACCTGGCGGTGATCGAGGTCGGCCTGGGCGGGCGGCTAGATTCGACCAACGTCATCACGCCGGAGGTATCGGTCATCACCGCGCTGAACCTGGAGCACACCGCGATTCTGGGCAGTACCATCCCGCAGATTGCCTTCGAGAAGGCCGGCATCATCAAGCCTGGCATCCCGGTGGTAGTCGCGCCCAACCCAACGCCGGCGCTGGCCGTGGTACACGAGGCAGCGCTGGAGCGCAGCGCGCCCTTAGTCCAGGTCGGCGAGGATGTGATCTACCGCGTGCGCGAGTTGCACGCCGACGGCCTCGATTTCGAGGCGCGGATCGTCAACCCCAACCACGCGGCCTGGGGTAGCCGCCGTCACAGCGGCCCGCCCGAACCGTGGCGGAACTACCACCTCCCGTTGCTCGGCGCGTACCAGGCTGCCAATGCCACGTCGGCGCTCAGCGCGATCGACGTCGTGCGCGGTCGGGGTATCCCTGTCCCGACGGCGGCGCTCAACGCGGGGCTGCGCCAGGTACGCTGGCCGGCGCGCCTTGAGGTGCTGGGACGGCAGCCACTGGTCGTGGCCGACGGCGCACACACACCGGAGTCGGCAGCGCTCGTCATCGAGGCCATGCGGCAGCACTTCCGCTTTGAGCAACTCATCCTCGTGTTCGGCGCGCTACAGGATAAGGACGTAGCAGGAATGCTGCGCAGCCTGCTACCCGCCACCGACGAGATTATCGTTGCCCGCACCCGATACCCTCGCTCGCTGAGTGCAGCCGAGTTGGTCGCGGCCGTGCGGGCACAGGGCCGCGAGCCGACGGCCGCCCTCGATGATATCCCCGACGCGCTGGCGGCCGCGCTGGCACGGGCCGCGCCCGGCGATGCGATTCTGGCGACAGGGTCCCTGTTCGTGGCCGCTGGCGCCCGCGAGGGTTGGGCGCGGCTCAAGGGGCTACCGCCGCCCCCCGGCGACCCACCGCTGCACTAACAGGCTTTGGCCGTCCACGTGAAAGTATGGTATAGTTGCGGCGACCGTTTTGTCACCACGGAGACGCCCGCCATGACCGTGACCACCATCGTCGACGACAAGATTGAGCGCCCTCGCCGCACACGCCGCCGCAAAGCAGTCGGGCTACCCGACCTGCCAGTGCTGCCGGTGCGCGATACGGTGCTCTTTCCCCATATGGGCACACCGCTCTTTGTCGGTCGCGAGCGATCCGTCCGCGCGGTAGAGGCGGCGTTGGCGGAGGACGGGGCCTTGGTGGTCATGGCGCAGCGCGACCACGATGTCCAGGAGCCTGGCCCCGATGATCTGTACGATATCGGGACTGAGGTGACGGTCAGCCGCGTGCTGCGCATGCCGGATGGCACGACCAGCATCCTGGCGCAGGGGCGCGGGCGGGTGAAGGTTCTCGGCTACAGCCAGGTCGAACCCTACCTGCGCGCCCGCATCATGCCCTTGTTCGAGGTGCAGGATGAGAATACCGAGATCGAGGCGTTGCG
>JAHCIE010000696.1 GCA_026129385.1 Anaerolineae bacterium | reverse complement strand
AGCCGGTCGATCTTGTAGACCACCACGACATCGACACGGCCCGTCTCGACGTCGTCGAGCAGGCGCTTCAGGGCAGGGCGATCCATGGTGCCGCCGGAGAAGCCGCCATCGTCGTAATGGTCAGGGACCAGGATCCAGCCCTCGGCCTTCTGGCTGGCGACATAGGCCTCGCAGGCATCGCGCTGGGCATCGAGCGAGTTGAAGGCCTGCTCCAGCCCCTCGTCGGAACTCTTGCGGGTGTAGACCGCGCAGCGCCGCTTGAGCATCGTGCCGCTCATGCCGCCCGCCGGGTCGATCGCAGGCCGAAGAACAGCAGCCCGTTCCAGCGCGTGCCGGCGATGTGCCGGGCGATGGCCGACAGGGACTTGTACTTGCGGCCCTGGTAGTCGAAGCCATCGGCCAGCACGACGACGGTGTGCTCGACACCTTTCCATTCGCGCACCAGACGCGTGCCCGCCGTCGGCCGCTTGTCGCCGGAGGCGGCACGCCGCTTGCCGTGGGGGCGCTGGGCGTGCGCCTCGGCCAGGGCCTCCAGCTTGCGCTGCACGGAGTTGGACAAACCGCCGTAGGCCAGCTCCTGCAGCCTGTAGGCCAGGGTCTGCTCCAGGAAGGTGCGGCTGTAGCGCGGCGGCTCGCGGTTGAAGAGGTCGCGCCACTGGCCCCTCAGCTCGTCGATTGACAAGCGGTTCAGGCGGGCAATGCGGGCCAGCAGAGAGTCGGTCACCGGCGGTTCTCCAGGCCGCACTGACGCTCTTTGTCAAGCAACAGTCCAGTCGAAGAGGGTTTGTTGGAAACCCCTTGATATGACGCTTGGAGTACTTTGGCTTTATCCAATCGAATCAAAGCAATAGCCAGCAATTCCACAACTTCGTCTAAGCCATTGTTGATTGCGCAACTCGGCTTGTGATACCGGTCCACGTTCCTGAGTTGTTCACGCGTTGGCACCATGGGATTCAACCATGACGCGGAGTGATTCGGCGTTGTTGGACAGGGTGTTTCGGACGACGGTTCCGGTGGAAAGAGTCGGCGCCCAGATCAGGCAGATCCTGAACATTGAGGACGAGTATCTCGGCCTCATGCAGCGCTACGCATCCGAGAGGGCGGCGTTCGAGAATGCCGACCTTTGGCCGGAAAGCCAGGCCAGGTACAAGCATCGGATCGGCCCAATCCTGCGGGCGATTCAGGACCTCTTGGGGCGCGTCAACGGTTGGCTGACTGTGAGCCTCCTGGAAGCGAAGTGGGTCGGCTTCGGCATCAGGGTGCCGATGGAGGTGGACCCCAGGCATACGCTCTTGTTGCCGCGATGGTGGATGCTTCTGAACGCCGACTGCGCGCGCGGCTTCGCGGAGGGTGGGGGTCTTCGTTACGAGCGGCTCTACGTCAGCGACTTGAGCCAGTTGAGCCCACATGAAGCCGCCAAGCTTCCTGGCGTCCTCGAGGCCTACACCCGGCGACTGTGCACACGCGCCACTGGCGGTGGCGACAAGAAGAGGGGGGACACAGTTGATCCCCGGTCGATTGGGCTGGAGTTCGCAACTGCCGTCGACCAGGCGGTGAATCGCCGCCTGCAGGGCATGCTCGGCGC
>JAHCIE010000695.1 GCA_026129385.1 Anaerolineae bacterium | reverse complement strand
AAGTGTCAACAGCGACGACCGAGTAGCCCAGACCACGCACAATGTCCTGGGTGCGGGGGAATGCCGCGCTCATCAGCACCGTGTCGTGGACGCGGAGGGTGTTGGCGGCGAGGGGTTCATCAGGCGCGACGGGGATGAGGCGATAGCCCGCGAAGGGGGCGGCGTCCACCCAGGCCGGGTAAAGCAGAACCGTTTCGGCGTCGAGGGCAGTGCAGGCCGTCTTGAGGTGGAGGCAGTCGCGCAGGCTGACGCTGACGACAGTGTAGCCGTAGGGGGTCACGACCGAGCGCAACGCGGCGATGCCCGCTACGTTGGAGCGGCGCGAGGGGCTGACAAACAACGTCCGCCCGACGCGCATCACGTCGCCCCCTTCCAGCGTAGCGGGCGGCTGGAGGCGAACGGTCGGGCGGTAGACTGCGATGGCGGGGGCAATCAGGTCCACTTCGCCCTGCCGCGAGGCCGCGCCGGGCCGCGTCAACACGGCGATCTCGTCCAGGATGATGGCGGTGTCCTCGACAAAGACGCTATCGGGGAAGCGGTCGTCGGCTGGCAGGGTGACGACTCGCGCGCCCGCCTGGTGGAGGGCGGCGCAGTAGGTCACGTGCTGCCGCCGCGCCAGAGCGAGGTCAATAGGGGTGCGGTCCAGGTAGGTCAGTTCGCAATCCGGCAGGGTGGCAGCGGGCGCGCGGGTCAGTGCGGTGAGCGGCGCCATGCTAGGCGGGATTCCGGAACAGCGCGCTCATGTTCAGGGTGGGCGTGAGGTGGTGGCTGGCGAGGGTGACATACTCGACCGCCAGGGCCTCTTTGCCCGCACCCAGCACAGTGCTGGTCAGGCCAAATGCCTGGGGATAGTCCTGGGGCGCCATGCCCGCTGTAATGTACTTCCAGATGACCTCTTCGAGGACGTTGAAGCCAGTCTGGACTTCACGCAGGTCGTAGCCACTCTCGAAACGTTCCTCGGCGATGCGCCGGGCGTAGTCGAGCATGGGGATGAGGTCGCGGTTGGCAAGGCACTGGCGGGTCAGGTCGAAGAGGCGGCGCAGGCGGGCGGTGTTCTCGGCTGCGCCGCTGGCCTCGTAGCGGGGCAGGTGGGCGCGAGCCAGGGCCTCGGCGGCCTCGGCGACGATGGTGTCTTGGTGTTGTTCGAGGAGGGTGATAAGGTCCATGCTGAGTGTCTCGTTACCCGCGCCGCCACGTCGTGCCGGTCGGGCTGTCCTCCAACTGGACACCGAGGGCGGCGAGTTCGGATCGAATCTGGTCGGCCAGGGCAAACTGCTTCACCTTACGCAGGTCGGCGCGGACGCGGAGCAGCAGGTCAATAAAGGGCGCGGCGGCGATGTCGGTGTCGGCGGGGGCTTCCAGGGTGAAGCCGAGGACGCCGAACAACTCGCGCAGGGTCACCTGAGCGCGCTCGAAGATGGGGCCGCTTATGCCCTGGTCGCGGGCGCGGTTGATGGTCGTGACGAGTTCGAACAGCGCGGCCAGCGCCGACGACGTGTTGAAGTCGTCGTCCATGGCCGCCTCGAAGCCGCCGCGGGCTGCCTCGGCCGCCGCCGCTAGCTCGGCTGCCTCCGTGATCCTGGCGTCG
>JAHCIE010000694.1 GCA_026129385.1 Anaerolineae bacterium | reverse complement strand
GCGGACGCAGCCGTCGCGGCGGGCGGCGGGGGCGGCCACAGCGAAGTCGGCGGCGGTCAGGTTGCGGGCCAGGTGAACCGATTGCTTCACCCAGGCTGGATAGTCGAAGGCAGGCAGGTCGGTCGTCCACGCCCCGTCCTGGGCAACAACTTCACCGGCGGCGATGACCATCTCGGCGCGAAAGTCGGCCAGGTCGCTGGTGAGCACGATGTCAGCGAAACGACCTGGGGCGATGAGGCCCACATCGCGCGTGACGCCGAAGTGCTCGGCGGTGTTGAGGGTCATCATCTGGATGGCCGTCATGGGCCGCACGCCCTGGCTAATGGCGTGGCGCAGCACGCGGTCCATATGGCCCTCATGGACCAGGGTGCCGGGATGGGAGTCGTCGGTGCACAGGATGAAGTGACGCGGGTCGAGGCCCAACTCGGTGACGGCCTTGACGGGACCGGCGACGTCGTACCAGGCGGAGCCAAAGCGCAGCATGGCCTTCATGCCCTGGCGGACGCGGGCCACAGCGTCCTCAGCGCGCGTCACTTCGTGGTCGTCCTCCGCCCCGCCCGCCGCATAGCCGTGGAAGGGTCGGCCCAGGTCGAAGGCGGCGTAGTGGCCGCCGATGGTCTTGTCGGCGCGCATCGTCTCGGCCATCTCAGCGTGCATGTTGGGATCGGACATGAAGACGCCGGGGAAGTTCATCACCTCGCCCAGGCCGATGACGCCGGGCCAGGTCATGGCCTCGCGCACCTCGTCGGGGCCGATGGACGCGCCGGGCGTCTCCAGGCCGGGGGCCGATGGCACACACGACGGCATCTGCACCCAGACGTTGATGGGCTGGACGGCAGCCTCGTCCACCATGAGTTGCACGCCAGTCAGGCCGAACACGTTGGCGATCTCGTGGGGGTCGATGAACATGCCCGTCGTGCCGTGGGGCGCGACGGCGCGGACGAACTCGGTGACGGTCACCATGCCCGACTCGACGTGCATGTGGGCGTCAAGCAGGCCGGGGACCAGATAGCGGCCGGCGGCGTCGATGACCAGCGTGTCGGGGCCGATAGTGTGGCTTGCGTCCTCACCGACCCAGGCAATGCGCGAGTCTTTGACGGCGATGTCGGTGTGGGCGAGAATCTCGCCCGATTGGACACACACCCAGCGGCCGTCGCGGATGACCAGGTCGGCCGGGGTGCGACCCATGGCGCAGTCGACCAGTTCGCGCGAGACGTCGCTCCAGGATTGTCGTGGCGGCATGATTGGGATTCCTCTTTGTGCGATTGGGCCAATGAGGGCATTGTAGGGCGCGAGCCGGGCAGAGTCAATCCCTCGCCCGCGCCCGCGCCGCCTAGCCCACCAATTCCTCCAACCGCCCCACGTAGCGCGCCATGACGGCAAAGGTCTGCTCGACCGGCTGCGGCGTGGACAGGTCGACGCCCGCCAGGCGCAGCGCGTCCAGGGGATACACGGAACCGCCCGCCCGCAGGAAGGCCAGGTAATCCTGGGCAGCTGCGGGGCCGCCCGTCAGCACCCGCTCGGCCAGGGCGTGCGCGCCGGAGATGCCCGTGGCATACTGGTAGACGTAGAAGTTAGAATACAGGTGG
>JAHCIE010000693.1 GCA_026129385.1 Anaerolineae bacterium | reverse complement strand
GTTTCGACGCCGGGCGCACCTACCGCCGCACCCTGGACCACCGCGTCATCGAGAAGCGCGGCCAGCGCGTCGACGGCGAGCGCATCCGCGAGCGGCGGACCCTCAGCGCGGACGAGGTGCGCACCATGGTCGCCACCGCCTATGACTACGCCCGCCAGGCGCGCGACGCGCTGGCAGGGGATAGCGTGCGGGCGGTCGACGCCAGCGTGCCCGACCGGGGTTGGCGGCCGCGCGCGGCGGCCACCCTGACCGACATCGCTGCCTGGGACGAGACGGCCCTCGAAGCCGACGCGCGGCTATTCCAGACGATTTACCAGCCCATCGGCATCCTGCCGCCGGACCAGTACCGCGCCCTGGTGCTGCAAGCCACCCAGGGCTGTTCCTACAACCGCTGCACCTTCTGCTCCTTCTATCGCGGCCAGGGCTTTCGCATCAAGACGCCGCCGGAGTTCGAGCGCCACCTGCGCGCGGTCGAGGCCTTCCACGGCCGCGCCCTGCCCCTGTATCGCTCGGTGTTCCTCGGCGAGGCCAACGCCCTCATCGCCCCGCAGCGGCTGCTTGTCCCCATGCTGGACCTGGTCAACCGCGAGCTGCCAATCACCCCGCCCGACCTGTCGCCCGCCGAGCGCGCCGCCTGGCTGCGGGCGCGGCCAGTCGCCTTCGACGGCATCTACGCCTTCGTCAGCGCGCTGGATGCCCTGCGCAAGAGCCGCGCTGACATCCGCGAACTGCGGGCGCGGGGCCTGCGGCGGGTGTACATCGGCCTGGAGAGTGGCGACGACGCCGTGCTGCACTTCTTGAACAAGCCCAACACGGCGGCTCAGGCGCTGGACGGCGTGCGCGACCTCAAGGCCGGGGGAGTGGCCGTCGGCGTGGTGGTCATGCTGGGCGTGGGCGGGGCGCGCTACGCCGCCGACCACGTGACCCACACCGCTGACATCCTCAACGGCATGGCCCTCGGCCCCGACGACATCCTCTACTTCTCGGAGTATGTGGACACGCCCGGATCGGAGTACGGCCAGCGCGCCGCCGAGGCGGGCATCCAGCCCCTCAGCCACAGCGAGATGCAGGTGCAGCGGGCGACCCTGGAAGCGCGGCTCACATTCCCCGGCCCACCCCCCAAGCGAGCGGTATACGACATCCGCGAATTTGCCTACTGAGGACAATATTATGGCAACTGTCTGGATCGAGCGTCCTATCCATCCCCAGGGCCACGCAATTCTGGCACACCACCAGGTGCATTGCCCCGCGCCTGAGATTGGTAATCCGGCCGCCGACCTGAGCGGCGTCGACGCGATGATCATCACCGGCTCGACGCCCATCGACGCCGCCTTCATCGCCCGCGCGCCCAACCTGCGCGTCGTGGCTCGGCCCGGCATCGGCATCGACACCATCAACCTCGCCGACTGCACCACGGCGGGCGTCCTGGTAACGAATACGCCAGACGCGCCCTCCGAGTCGACGGCTGAGCATGCTGTCACCCTGCTCATGGCCGTGGCGCGCAAGCTCGTGTCGGCCGACCAGGGGATGCGCACCCTCGGCTGGCGTAGCCGCGACGGCTTGCAGGGCATCGAGATGCGCGGCAAGACCCT
>JAHCIE010000692.1 GCA_026129385.1 Anaerolineae bacterium | reverse complement strand
CTATCCCACGGCAGCAACTCTAGCTTGTTCAGCGCGGCCACGTCGCGCACGAAGTCGCCGCGCACGAACCACAGGCCGCGCAGGTCGGCGATGCCGAAGGTGTCGGGGTCGGTCCCCTCGCGGCGGCACATGCGCCACGCCTTGCCGCCGACGATAAACTGGTCGCGGGGCACGTCCAGCGGGTCGAAGGGCAGGTTGAGCTTCGCGCGTTGCAGCGCGTCCATCTGGGCATCGACCAGCCGCCAGCGCTGCTCGGCCGCGTCCCATACCTCGGCGACCCAGTGGTCCTCGTAGTGGCCGGGGATGAAGTAGCGACCGAAGCCGCAGCGGGCGCGGGCGGGCACACCCTGATGGCGCAGGATGGTTGTCAGCAGGACGCTGAAGTCGCGGCAGTTGCCGACCAGGCGGCGTTCGGGCGGACGCGCCTCAGCCAGAGGGTGCGAGTCGAGGGCGAGCAACCGCTCCAACTGGCGGTCGACGCGGCGTAGCTGTACCTCGGCCCGGCGACGCTCGGTGAGCTGCACGCCGTACTGGTCGGCCCAGAAGACGTGAATCATCACCCCCTGTACGACACGGCACAGGTCGGCCACGTCGGTGGGGAGACCGTCGAGGCTGGCGGCGTAGGGGCCGGGGTCCGTCATCGGGCCGGAGGTGGCGTAGAAGGCGTGTTTGGGTATCATCCAGGTCTCCTGATAGTCAGGCGCGGCCCAGAAGGGCGAGGTCAGGCCCACGTTGCGAACGATGGCCTGCGCCTCGGTCAGCGAGCGACCGTGCTAATCGGGGGACACTGGCCCAGTAGTCCTGCCCCTGGGCGTGGACGCGGAAGTCCTGCTGCAACTGAGGGTCGGCGCGCTGCAGGAGGGGCATGGCGCGGGTGGTACGCTCGTACTGGTCCTGGTCGAGCATGGGAAGGCGGCCTCGCGATAACGTTTGCAACAACGGTCAGCTGCTAGCATACTCCAGGCGTCGGTCGCCCGCAAATCTCGCCGTGGCGCCATCCGTGGAGGTGGAATCATGCGCATCACGTTCTACGCTCACGCCTGTCTTCGCCTTGCCGGTCAGGGCCTGTCTTTCATTACCGACCTTGCATGTTAATCCTGATGAATCCCGCCCAATATTCTGAGGTGGGGGTATAATGACGGGTGAGGAGCGGGGGCGGCTGCGCGAGGTGGCGGGGCTGTTCCTCAAGCTGGGGACGATTGCCTTTGGCGGTCCGGCGGCGCACATCGCCATGATTCGCGACGAGGTGGTGAACCGGCGCGGCTGGGTGACGGAGCAGTACTTCCTGGACCTGTTGGGGGCGGCGAATCTCATCCCTGGTCCGAACTCCACCGAGATGACCATCCACCTCGGCTACCAGCGGGCCGGGCGCAAGGGTCTGGTGGTGGCGGGAACGGCGTTCATCGTGCCCGCCTTCTTCATCGTGCTGGTGATCGCCGCGCTGTACGTTAAGTATGGCACGCTGCCCGAGGCCCAGTGGCTGCTGTATGGCATCAAGCCTGCCATCCTGGCCGTCGTGGTGCAGGCGCTGTGGAACCTGGCCAGGACGGCGGTGCGCGGCCCGCTGACGGCTCTCATAGGTGCGGCGGCGCTGGCCGCCTACT
>JAHCIE010000691.1 GCA_026129385.1 Anaerolineae bacterium | reverse complement strand
ATCTCCACCTGCGTGCTGTCGTTGCGTACCCGCATCGTCCCGCGCTGGATGGCATTCGTCGGCCTGGCGCTAGCGCTCTTCCTGGTCCTCAGCCTGCACTATACCGAGTGGGGCGCGGTTTTCTTTCCCTTGTGGGTACTGCTGGTCAGCGTCTACATCCTGATCGAGAATCTGCGCCCACCACCCTCGGTCACGTCACCCGAGGCCCCATGACCCAAGACCTGTGGACCACGGTCGATCACTACATGGCCGACCTGTTCGTCGCGCCAGACCCCGCGCTGGACGCCGCCTTGCAAGCCTCGGCCGAGGCAGGGCTACCCGCCGTCCACGTCTCGCCCAATCAGGGGCAGTTGCTGACCATCCTGGCCCGCTCCGTCGGCGCGCGCGCCATCCTGGAGATCGGCACGCTCGGTGGCTACAGCGCCATCTGGCTGGCCCGCGCCCTACCGCCTGACGGTCGGCTCATCACCCTGGAGGCGAACCCCCGCCACGCCGAGGTCGCTCGCGCCAACCTTGCCCGTGCCGGCCTGGCGGACCGTGTGGAGGTACGGGTGGGGCGGGCCCTGGATATCTTACCGGGCGTCGCCGCCGAGGGGCATGCCCCCTTCGATCTGGTGTTCATCGACGCCGACAAGCCGGGCTACGTCACCTACCTGGCGTGGGCCATGCGCCTGACACGGCCCGGCAGCCTCATCATCGCCGACAACATCGTGCGCGACGGTAAGGTCATCAATGCCGACAGCGGCGATAATAGCGTCCAGGGGGCGCGACGCTTCAATACCGCGTTAGCGGCCGAACCGCGCCTCCTCGCCACAGGCGTGCAGACCGTCGGCAGCAAGGGCTACGACGGCCTGGCGATTGCCCTGGTTCTGCCAGAGTAAGACAGCGTTGGCGACGGTTGACAGAGGCTCCGGCGGGTGATATAATCTCTCGTAGTGCTACGTCTTGCAATGTCTTGCTCGCCTATGGAGTCTTTTCTATGGCCGGCCGCCGACCCTCCTCATCCTTCACGGTTGTTCAGGCGCTTATCGTGGCGGCCATTGTCCTCGTATCGTCGTTCGGCGTTGGCGTGGCGCGGCTTCTGTGGACCGAGCACAATTTGCGCGCCCTCGAAGCGGCGGAGCAATCGCGCGTCGATGCCCTCACCCAATCCATCGCCGATCTGGAAAAGCAGATCGCCTACGCCAAGACCGACGACTACGTGCGCGATTGGGCGCGGACGGTAGGCAAGCTCATCCAGCCCGGCGAGGTGCCGGTCGTAGTCGTCGCCCCGCGCAGCCAGACGGTGACGACTACCATTCGCCCCGCATCGCCTGCCGCGCCGGTAGCCAGGGACGCCGGTGAGCCGCGCTGGCGCATTCTCCTGGATCGCTGGTTCGCATCACCCGCGCCCTGAAACGGACAAATAACACAGCGGGGCTTGCCGACGTCGCCAAGCCCCGCTGTCTGTATTTCGTCGCTGCTACGGCGCCCAGGTAAACTCGTAGACCGCGCTCGTCGGGCTGATGGCCGGCCCCGCGTAGCTCCGCCCGTCGGGCCGCTGGCCTGTCGCTCGCTGCACGGTCACGTCCCAGATGTAAGAGATGGGCGCGCTGGCCTTGTCCGACG
>JAHCIE010000690.1 GCA_026129385.1 Anaerolineae bacterium | reverse complement strand
CAGCCCGGTCTGGATGGGCGGTCAGGCCGACGTCGTGCGCGACCGCGTCGGGCGCATCGCCGACGGCTGGTTCCCCCAAGGGCGGTGGTTCCCGTCGGTGGCAAAGATGCGCGCCGCCATCGACCACGTGCGCGATGTCGCCCGCCAGCACGGCCGCGATTCCCAGGCCCTCAGCGTCTCCGGCGTCACCGCCATCAGCAGCGGCACGCCCGACGACTGGCGGCAAGCAGTCCTCGACTGGCAGGCGGCCGGAGCCACACACCTGGCCATCAACACCATGGGCGGCGGCCTGGCCTCCCCCGACGGCCACATCGCCGCACTGATGCGCTTCGTGAGCGAAGTCGCGCCCGCCCTGGCGACCGACGATGACTGAGGCGCGGGACATCGACCTGTGGCGGCGCATCCTGGCGGCCGACCTGCCCAGTCATGGCTACTTCACCGAGCGCGAGGACTGGCCCGGTGCGGCGGTGTTCACCGCCCCGCAAGACGACGGTTTCAGCATCGCCGTGCTTCAGCAGAGCGCGCCCGACGCAGCTGACGCGCTGCTCGAGCGCATCATCACCCACTACAGCGGCCTGGGCCTCACGCCCATCGTCCGTGTCACCCCCCTCTCGACGCCCGCCGACTGGCCGCAGCGCCTCGCAGCGCGCGGCTTCACCAGGACCGCCGACAGTGAAGTCTTCATGCGCCTCGTCGGCCCGTTCCATGGCGCGATCAACCCCGGCCTCGACGTGCGGCCCGCGACCGAAGCGGCCGACCTGGCGGACTTCGCCACGACGCAACTGGCTGGCTTCGGCAGCGACGATCCCGCCGACTTCTGGGTCGCCCAGGCGTTGCGTAACCGCCAGCGCTGGGACTACCGTTTCCTGGTCGCGTATCTGGAGAATCAGCCTGTGGGCGCGCTCTCGGCGCGTTTCGAGCCGGGGGCAGTCGGCCTGTACGGCCTGGCGACGCGCCCCGCCTATCGCGGGCGGGGCGTGGGCACGACGCTGTTGGCCGCGGCCATCGACGAGGCCCGCCAGCGGGGGGCGGGCCTCATCTTCCTCTCTGCGGTTCCCGACTCAGCGGCGGCGCGTCTCTACCAGCGCCTGGGCTTCGCGCCGCTCTTCACAGCCGACACCTACGCGCTGTCGGGCCCAGTCCCTCTGCGGGGCTAACCGCTACGGCCACATCTCATAGGTGACCTGAATCTGCTGCATGAAGGTCAGCTCACCCCCTTGCACGGGTGCGGGGGCAGCCGCCGGCATGGCCCGCGCGACCCCGGCCGCCAGGTCCATCTGGGGAGCCGCGCTGCCAATGACCTCGGTGATAACGCGCGGCGGACCCAGCGTCACCCCGGCCGCCTGGGCGATCAGCTGGGCCTGACGGCGGGCATCGGCGACGGCGTTGCCGCGCGCCTGGTCCGTCAGCGGCGTCGGGTCGTCGACGCTGAACTGGATACCGCCCGCAACGTTCGCGCCCGCCTCAATGGCCCCATCGATGGCCGGGCCGACGGCGTTGAGGTCGCGCAGCGTCACATTCACCGTCGAGCTGACGCGGAACTGGGGCCTGGGCGTCGCTGTGGGAGCAGCCGGCGCGCCGGCCGCCTGAACCGCGACCGGGCCACCCCCGTCGC
>JAHCIE010000069.1 GCA_026129385.1 Anaerolineae bacterium | reverse complement strand
GTTCGGGCTGGGCGTGGGGGCCACCGGTCTGCTGCGATCGGCGGTGATCCTGCCGGGCCAACAGCTTGCGTGGGGATCTTAGCGGCGCGCGCGCCGCCGCCAGTTCAATGGCCAGCGGCAGTCCGTCGAGGCGCGCGCAGATGGCCGCCACGTCGCGAGCATTCGCCTCGGTGAGCTGAAAGTCGGGCAGTCGCGCCTGCATACGGGCCAGGAAGAGGGCCACGGCATCCACCTGGGCGAGAGCGTCCAGGGGTGGGAGGTGGCCTGCCTCAGTGAGGGCCAGCAGCGGGACGGGGTAGCTGTACTCGCCAACCATGCGCAGGCGGGCGCGGCTGGTGGTCAGCACGGTCAGGTGCGACGCCGCCTCCAGCAAGGCTGCGACATCCACAGCGGCCTCGGTCACGTGCTCGAAGTTGTCGAGCACGAGCAGCATCTCGCGGTTACGTAGGGCATCCTGGAGCCGCGCCAGGGGCGGGCGGTCGCCCTGGTCGGGCAGGCCGAGGGCCTGCGCGATGGCCGGGATGACGAGGGCCGCGTCGCGCAGCGGCGCGAGTGGAACAAAGACCGCGCCGTCGGCAAAGTTTGGGGCGGCGACACGTGCCGCCTCGATGGCGAGCCGCGTCTTACCGGAACCGCCGGGGCCGATCAGGGTGACCAGCCGCACCTCGGCGCGCCGCAGCAGAGCTACCACCTCGGCCATCTCGGTCGTGCGCCCAATCAGGGGACTGGTGGGAGTGGGAACGCCAGCGGCGGTAAATGGCGCTTCGGTTGGAGCAAGCGGCGCGGGGGCGCGGCGGACTGGCAGGTCGTCCCGTGTGGGGGATGGCAGCAGCGTCGCGCCCTCGCGCACCGCCTCGAAGACAGCGCGCGTCTCGGGCACGGGTGACACGCCCAACTCGCGCTCCAGCGTCACCGCGCACGCCTCGAACTGGCGTAGCGCTGCCGTTCGATCCCCCACCGCCGCGTAGAGAGCGATGAGCCGACGGTGGACATCCTCGGCCAACTCGTCGGTCCGGAGATAGCGTTGCGCGGCGGCGATGGCCGCGCCGTAGTCACCCTCGGCGGTATACGCCTCGATGAGCGCGGCCAGGACATCGAGGGTGCGCCGCTCCCAGGCGCGGCGCTCTGTGTCCAGCCAGGCCTCGAACTCGGGCGTATTGGGGAGGGCGAAACCATCCAGGAAGGGGCCACGGACGAAATCCACCGCCTGTCGAAGCGCGTCGTGCCGGGTAGACGGATTGGCCGTGGCCGTCAACTGGACGAAGGCGGCGGTGTCGGACCAGACCCGCTCGAAAGCGAGGGTAACGGTCTCATCTTCGGCCAGGAGGGCGTCGGGTTGGGGCAAGGCGCGCCGTAGCAGCGCCAGCAGACGGGTCAGGTTACGGCGCGCGGTGGCGTCGGGGACATCGGGCCAGAACAGGTAGCACAGCTGGGCGCGTGTCGTCGGCCGGGACTCGGTGGCGAGGCGGTAGAGCAAGGCGCGGGTTTGACGGCGCGCGATGGGCACGGGCTGCCCGGCCCAGAGCGCCTGGGGCGGTCCGAGGAGCCTGACGTGTAGCTGAGGCTGCTGCATAGGGGGAATCCGCCGCTGCCGATTGATGCGACGAGAACTGCTCGGTCGCTATGAAGCTCTTTCTTCCTGCTGATTGTGCGGAGTGAAGCCGCCATTCCTGGCAGCTTCAAGGAATCCCCGGAAACTTGGGCTTCGTTGAGCTATGGTTTGTGCATCCAGCCTCTGTGCAATCTCCTCTGAGATGACCGCAGTATAAGCGCGCTCGCCCAGTAGATGCTTCAGATGGAGTTTTGGATTCTGAATCCCATCGGGCCTCGACGTATCGATGCTACCCAAATCTCGCTTAAGGTACTCTCGTAGCCCCGAATCATCGGCAAAGTACCAGGCCTCAAGATGCCACACGGCGCAGGCACATTGGACTTGTGCGTTGATCGTCGGACGGATACGCGTTAGTAAATTCTCCTGGAAAGGTCGGAGAACTTCATCAGGCGCTTTGCCATCCGTATCCACGAGTATGACGAACTTATCCGGTGGGTGAGCGATTTTGTCAAACCACGATGCCTTCACGAGCCTTGCCGCCATATCCACGTTGAGCGCTGCGCCACCCGGTGGAATACGAACCTCAACGACGGTAGTGTCTTCGACCTGCAAGTGGGCGACCAGGTGAGGGAGGGAGCGCCGTTCAGTCTCGCCAGAAGCGATGACGACCACGTTCTTGCCCATAGTGCCTACCCCCCGAACCCCTTGGTCTCGTAGAACTCGCCGAGGCCAAAACCCGATGCCTCCAGCGCCTGGCGAACGGCCTCCGCATTTCTTTCACGAGTCATCGTTGTCCCGGCTTGATCGGTGTGCCGCACGACAGATACCGCCGCCGGGTCATTCAGAAAATCGAGTAATAGTGGTGAGTGGGTCGTCACAAGGATCTGGACGCGCTCCCGGGCCTTCAGCAAATACTCTGCGAAGGAGGCCAGGGCAGTCGGGTGTATGTGGTTCTCAGGCTCCTCGATTCCGATCAAGTTGCTGTCCGTTTCTCCGAATAGTGCTGTCATGAGGGCCAACATGCGAAGCGTACCGCTAGATGCGCCGACTTGGTGTACCGGGTATCTCAACCCCGGCTCGCGCTGAACGAAGTACACGCGGTCTTCGATGTCCTCGGCTTCATCCTCATGCGCTCGAGCTTTCCGAAGCTCGATGGCTGTTGGAAGCCCCAAGACTGACTGGGTTGCAGAAACAATCTCGTCGAAAGTCTGGCTTCGGGATTCCCGAATAGCGTAAAGCCTCTCCGCAAGGTTTCGCCCGACGTAATCAAACCTGGACGAGTCGAAGCCGCTCCAGCCGCGTCGCAGGACGAAGGGGTTCGGGTCGAAAAAGCCCCACCGGCTTACAAACTGGGCAACGCTCCGCGCCGGGAAGGATTCGTTGGCTGCGGCAGCAGCGAGGGCACAGGCGGTTGGACCTTGTGCCAGGGCCACTCGCTCCATTTTGCCATGGCTGTCCTCCTTCTTTCCAAGCCACCAGCCCCTGCCGTTCTCCGATCGAAGGAGGTGTGTGCCTGGCATCTCATACAGATCTTCCTGGACATAGAAGCTCGATCTGTCCCTAATGAGTTCCACAGACCATTCGAACTCCCTGTTATCTTCTTGCACCACAACGGTCAGCTTGATCTGTCGCGCCTCTTCGCCTTTCCAGGCTAGATGGACAATCCCGCCGCGAGAGGACACCGGTAGCCTGAAGTCTCGCTCTTCCACACCCTCATGAAGAAAGCGAAGAGCGTCGAGAATAGTGCTCTTCCCCGAGGCGTTGGTCCCAATGAAGACATTCAAATCGCTCAGGGCGATACTCTCGTCACGTAGACTCCGGTAGCGGACAGCCTTGAGACTTAGGAGCTTCATCCTTCAACCTTGTGATTCAACCATACATGATCGGCCAAAGCGCAATTATAGAATGCACCCATCTCAACCGCAAGCGGATGGCTACACGGCTGCAGTGGCCTGAACATCAGGCACTCCATCTAACCCCACTCCATCAAGATGCCTGTGGAGGCGCTGCGCGGCGCGGCGGGGTGAAGGTGATGCTGGCCTTCGGTCAGCTGCCCCCCGACCGCCGCAAGCCCCTGATTGACGCCGCCATCCAGGGGGGCGTCGAGTTTCTGCTCGGCATGGACCCGGCCATGGCCGCCTATCCCACGGGCTACAGCACGAAGCCGAGCCAGAGTTGGTGGAAGTTCGGCTTCCCGGTCTTCTACGTCACCGAGGTGCTACAGGTTGTCGAGGCGCTGGTGGGATTGGGCTACGGTGGCGATCCGCGCCTGGCGAATGCCCTCGCCCTCGTCCGGAGCAAGCAGGACGCGCAGGGGCGCTGGCCGATGGAATACAGCTATGCGGGAAGACCTGGGTGGACTTTGGCCCGACGAAGGCGCCGAACAAGTGGGTGACGTTGCGCGTCGTGCGAGCATTGAAAGCGACGACGTAACCTATATCGCCTAGACCTGACAGGTTTCCAAAACCTGTCAGGTCTGCGGGCCGACGATGGTGGTTCTGTTTAGCCGTCGTAGGCCTTCTGGAGCGCGGCGATGTCGAGCTTCTTCATTTGGAACATGGCCGCCGTTGCCCGCTCCACGCCCGCCGGGTCTGCGCCTTCCAGCATCGCGAACCAGGCGGTGGGCACGACCTGCCACGAGAGGCCGAACTTGTCCTTGAGCCAGCCGCACTGCTGCGCCGCCGGGTCGCCGCCCTCGGAGAGCTTGTCCCAGTAGTAGTCGACTTCCGCCTGGTCTTTGCAGTAGACCTGGAATGAGATGGCCTCGCTGAACTTGAAGTGGGGGCCGCCGTTGAGGGCGGTGAAAGCCTGCCCATCCAACTCGAACTCCAGGGACATGGCGGAGCCTGGCTCCCGGCCGTGAAACTCGCGCCCCACTTCGCTGTAGCGCATCACGCCACCGACCTTCGAGTTAGGGAAGAGGGTAGTATAGAAGTTGACCGCCTCTTCCGCCTGGTCATCGAACCACAAACATGGGGCAATCTTCTGAATAGCTGGCATCTGCATCTCCTTGTGGGGTATACTCACGGTAGGACGTGCGTCTCTGGTAAGTAATCGTTCGTCGTCGCCTGAAATCGACATCCAACTCGTTGAGAGTCAGGGTCATTCGGCGGCTCGAGTCTATTCAACCGCCAGCGGCGGTCCTACCAGTTCCATGCCGTAGGCGCGCCACAGGGCGGGGTCATTCGGCGGCATGGCGTTGGCCTTCGTCACCTCGCGGAAGAAGGCCTCCATCTGGCCGGCCGGCAGGAAGGTGACGAGCATGCGGCCCCGGCCTTCGCCGACGAAGGCCCAGACGTGGGGCACGCGCCGGGGCGCGAGCAGCGAGTCGCCCGTCTTGAGGCTGAAGCGTTGCTGCCCCACCTCGATGACGAACTCGCCCTCGGCGGCGTAGAACCACTCATCCTGCTCGTGGTGCAGGTGGCGGGCGGGGCCGCCCCGCGCATGGAAGGTGTTCTCGATCATGAGAACGTCGTCACGGTCCTGGGGTGTGACCTTGAAGGCGATGACGCTGATGCCCAGTGGCCGATGCTCGCCAAAGCGGTCCTCGCCTGCGGCAACCCTGAGAACGGAGTCTGACGGCATACGATCTCCCTCTTGGCAATGTTGGATGGGTTCCGAAAATGACCGACCGGTAGAGGCGACCGGTACAGAAGTCTAGAAGAGCGAAAGTTGGTCGTGGGCGTTGCTGGCCGCCACACTGGCATCGGGGCGCTGCGGCACAAGGAAGGGCTCCCTTAAGAGTGCGTCGTATCCAGGGGATCGATGCGAAACACGAGGTAGCGGTCGGCGAGAGCAGCCATGTCGGCCAGGGTGGGTTTGGACGTGAGGCCGAAGAACAGCCGCGCCGACGCTGGGCCGGAGTGGCTGAAGGCGCGCTGATTGACGTAATCGAGCAGGATGGGGGCGCGCTCTGCCTGGGGGATCTCCACCAGGCGCACCGGTTGCCGTTCGCCTGACAGCAGCGTTGCCGCGCCGTGAGCGGCGCGGACATTCTTGGCCCACTGAGCCTGGTCGTAGAGGGCGACCAGATAGCGCGCCCCAGCATGTCGGACACTCGTTAGCGAGAGCCGAACTGGCTGGCCCGTCTTGCGGCCGCGCACCTCCAGGGTGATAGTGCCGCGCCTCAGCCCCAGAGACGTGTACCAAGGGATAGCCGTATACTTGAGCCAGCGGATGAAGGAGTCCAGGGCGTGGCGCATCGACGAGTGTATATCCGTGACGGAGGTGATAAGGAGGCTCAGGCAGACTGGGCGGCGGAGCGGCGGGTGAGCTAGACCGGTGTCACCGCGCCACCTGCTGCCTGGACCGCGTCAGCATGTTTCACCGCCCCAGGTCGTCCCCGACGACAGCATTATAGATTGATGGGAAATGCAGGGCAAACAGCCCAACGCCCATCTTCTTGGGGTTGTCTACCATACTACGCTCGATTACAATCTGGTCAGCGAACCAGCCCTGAGCGTGACCGCAGCGCTCCAGATAGAGGACCCCCCAATGACCCATGATCCTGTGGCCGCCGCGCTGCGCGACGCGACCGATACGCGTGAGTTTGTGACGGGGCGCGGCATCCTGGCTGACGTCGACGCGCTGTTTGCAAAGGCTTTTGGCGACGCGGCGGCGGTGGTCGTCGCCGACGAGAATACCTTCGCGGCGGCGGGCCACGAGGTTGACGCGCACCTGCGGCGGATGGGGCGATCCGCGGCTGAGCCGGTCGTGTTCCCCGGCCAGCCGACCCTCGCCGCTGATTTCGCCAACGTGCTGAGCCTGGAAGGGCGGCTGCGCGCCGTCGACGCCATGCCCGTCGTCGTCGGCTCCGGCACTCTCAACGATCTGACCAAGCTCGCTGCCCACCGCGTCGGCCGACCGTATATGGTGATCGGGACGGCGGCGTCGATGGATGGCTACACGTCCTTCGGTGCGGCCATCACCAAGGATGGCTTCAAGCAGACCATGGAATGCCCCGCGCCACGGGCGGTGCTGGCCGACCTGGACGTGCTGATGCGTGCGCCGGACGGCATGACAGCGTCGGGATACGGCGACCTACTGGGCAAGATCACGGCCGGGGCCGACTGGATTCTGGCCGACGCCGTGGGGTCGGAGGCCATCGACCCGCGCGCCTGGCCGCTGGTGCAGGACTCGCTACGCGCCTGGACGGCGCATCCCGATCGCCTGAAGGCGGGTGACGCCGAGGCGATGGCCGACCTGTTCGAGGGCCTGACGCTGGTAGGCCTGGCGATGCAGATCAGCCGCTCGTCGCGCCCTGCGTCGGGCAGTGAGCACCGTTTCAGCCACCTGTGGGAGATGCAGGCCGCCGAGCACGGCCATCCGCCCGTGCCCCACGGCTTCAAGGTCGGCGTAGGGTCCATCGCCGCCGCCGCGCTCTATGAGCGACTGTTCCAGCGCGACCTGACGCGGTTGGATGTCGACGCGCTCGTCGCCGCGTGGCCGTCGCGGGATGAGCTGGAGGCGCAGGTACGACAGGCCCACGCCATTCCCTGGCTAGCAGAGGGCGCGGTCAAGGAGAGTCTGGTCAAGTACATCTCGCCCGACCAGCTTCGCCAACGGCTGACCCTGATTCAAGGGCTATGGCCGACGTTGAAGCCACGCCTGGAGGCGCAACTCATGACGGCCGACGACCTGGCGCGGCAGTTGCGGGCGGTGGGTGCGCCGACGACGCCGGTCGAGGTGGGCGTAACGCGGCAGCAACTCAGGGATAGCTACCTGCTGGCGCGGACGATTCGCAGCCGCTACTCGGTGCTCGACTTGGTGACGGAGACGGGGCTGCTGGATAGCCTCGTTGACGAGTTGTTCGCGCCAGAGGGCTACTGGGCGGCAGCCCAGGGGTGGAACTGACATATCGACGTACCCTTGCCACCTGAGAATACGAGTATAATTACACTCGTGTTCGACGACTGCGCGGCGCCGTCAGCGCTTGCTGAATCCCCCACTTCGCCGCCTCGATCACGCCACACAAGGAGGCTCTCGTGAAAGTGCTTTCGTATGCGCGTTGGCTGCTGCTACCCCTGGCAGCCGCCCTGATGATGCTGGCATACGCCCCACCCGCCAGCTACGCCCAGGGTTGCGAGTACAAACTTGGCTTCGCCGATATCTACAACCAGATTCCCCAGATCGTGGGGCCATGCGTCACCAACGAGATGTATGACGCTCAGGGCAACTCGAACCAGATGACGGCCAATGGCATGATGCAGTGGCGCAAGGCTGATAACTTCACCGCCTTCACCGACGGCTACCGCTCGTGGGTTAACGGGCCATGTGGTCTGGAGATGCGTCTCAACAGCCAGCGTTTCCCGTGGGAGGCGAACCCCGATGGGCTGCCGGTCGTGCCGAGCGCGTGCGGCGGCGCACAACCCGTACAGCCGATCGCGCCACCCCCGCCCGCGCCTGTCATCCAGTTCAGCGTGGACCAGAATCCCATCAATCAGGGGCAATGCACGACGCTACGCTGGTACACGCAGAACATCGACTCGGTGTACCTGAATGGCGAGGGAGTCGCCGGTGAGGGGAGCCGCGAGGTCTGCCCAACGCAGGAGACCACCTACACCCTGGATGTCAAGCTGCAGGACGGGACGACTCAAACCCAGCAGATCACGGTACGGGTGGTCGCGCCAGACGTGATCATCGAATTCTGGGCTGATGATTATTCAGTCATGAAGGGCCAGTGCACGACCCTGCGTTGGAACGTCGCGAATATTCAGGCTGTGTATCTCGACGGCGAAGGCGTGACCGGTCAGGGCAGCAAGCAGGTGTGCCCGGATAAGGAAACAACGTACACGCTTGAGGTACATAAGCTCGACGGCAACACCGAGACCCGCCAGGTCACTATCAAAGTAGCCGAGCCGAAGTAGCGTCGGCTTCCCGAACAGACAACGCGCCCCGGCGGACGGTCCGCCGGGGCGCGTTGTTCGTCTGTCAGTGTGGCATCTCGGCTAGGGCACGGCCTGTACCTGGATCTCTACATTGCTCGTGGGCGCGTCACGGGTAATTACGGGGTAGGCCTGGGTGCTGGTGTAGATCAGCTTGCCGCCATCCTCAATGATGGCCCGCACCGTGTAGGTGAAGCGCGGGTCGATCTTGGCGGGGTCGTAACTCAGCGAGAAGGGGACCGGCAACTGCTGGCCGTTCAGAGGGATGATCTGCTCGGCGATCGTGATGGCGGGCGCACCGGCGCGAGAGGTGTCCTGCAAGCGAACCGTTACCACCGCCGTCGGCGGCAGGGCGCTGCGGTCGAGCTTGGTGACGGTGCCGGTGACAGCGGATGTCGTCGCAGGCGGAACGGGCGCGGCCGTTGTATCGACAGGCACGGCGTCGAAGACCAGGACGCCCTGATTGTTGTCGTAGCCGATGATGAGGCGCTGGCTCAGGATGGTGTAGCTATTGGCCGCATTGAGGCCTTTCGCTACGGCGTTACCCTGTTCGTCGACCCCCGGCCCGGCGCAGGCGCGGAGGGTGGTGGCGAGGCCGCTCATCTTGAGCGTGTTGCCCTCGGTCGTGAAGCTGCCTGAGATGCTGTTGCAGCCGACTGTGCCACTCACGCGACCATCGGTCCCGAACTGAATCACGTTGGCGGGCGCATCCAGGGCTGGGGCGACCGCTGTCAGCGGCCCGTACGCGCTCAGTTGCCAGTTTGTGTTCGTCAGCGAGGCCTGGGGCGCGACACGCAGGGCCAGACTGGACGAGCCGGCCTTAGCGCCCGTGGCGGCGTCAATCTCGTAGACTTCGAGGCTGATGGGGCCGCCCGCTGGCGGCGGGATGAAGAAGATGCCTGCCTTGAAGGTCGACGGGCCACAGCACTCGTTATCGACCTGGAAGTTACCCGCGCCGATTTCGGCCCCGGCGGCGTCCGTCACCCGATAGACCAGATTGCCCTCGAAGGGGAACTTGCTGGTGCGCCCGGTGATGATGAACGGCGTGCCGACCCAGGCGTTCGGGGCAGGCGACGTGAAGGTGATGGTCTGCGTTGGGATGGGCTGCTGCGGCGCGGGCTTGGTCTGGGCGGGCGTATCCACGCGGTCGTAGGCCAGGAGGCTCGTGCCCTTGTTGTAGGTGATTAGGAGGCGGCCATCCTGGATGCGCGCGCTGTCAGCCGCCTGGAGGGCGGCCAGGTAGGTCTGCTCTTGCTGCATCACCGCATCCTCACACAGCTTGCGGGTCGTCGCCAGGGGTGAGACCGTCAGCTTGGCGCCGTCCAGGGTGAAGCTGCCACGATAGGTGTTGCAGCCGGCCGACCCGGCCAGCGCGCCGTCGGAGTTGGCAACCAGAGTAATCTCGGTTCCCTCTAGCACGGGCTTCAGGCTGCGGTTCTCGCCGATGGAGGCCAGCTTCCAGCCACTGGTGGTTAGTTCCTCCGCACCGGCGACACGCAGCTTGACGGTGGCCGTGCCCCTCTCAGCGCCGGTGGCGGCATCGATCTCGAAGATGGCCAGGGTAATCTCCTGGGCGGTGGCGGGTGGCGCGAAGATCACGGGGGCGTTGAAGGTGGACGGCTGCCCCATCTCACCCGAAACGGTGATAAACCCGGAGCCGATCTCCTTGCTGGCGGCGTCAGTGACGCGGTAGTTGAGGTTGGCTTCGAAGGGGAAAACGGTGGTGCGACCAGTGACGGTCATGGGGCTGCCAACGAAAGTTCCAGGCAGCGGCGAGGTAATGATGATGGTCTGGGTCGCCTGGGTGGCGGGTGCGGCCAGGGCCGCACTGACGCCGAAGAGGGCGAGCAGGGCAAGCGCCATCAGGGCGACAAGCCAACGACGGAGGTGCATGGGGGTAAATCTCCTGAATCAGAGGAAATATCGAGATGGGCAGGCCATCCAATGAGACGCGGGCCGACCTACAGGGGCCGTGCCGTGTAATACGACGTGTATTATACCTTGATAGTTCCCGGTGATGTAAGGCCGCCCTACATGTGGCCCAGCGCGGTCGGTGGCGTCGCTCGCGTGGGATGGCTCCATCCCGCGCGAGCGGAGGCTACCGAGTGGCCGTGACAGCAACGCTATCCACGCCACACTCGACGAGGGTGTCGGGTGTCTCGTCGCCGCACTCCACCTGGAGATAGATGGTCTGCCCGCGCAGGCGAGTCAGGTCCAGGCTGTGGCGCGTCCAACTGGCGTTGGCGTTGAAGAAAGCCCCCATTTCCTTGTAGGCGATCAGGGTGGGGTCGCCCAGTACCTTGACCACGAAGGTGTCGGCGTTGGTCGAGTTGGCGTCGTGGGCCATGTAACCATACCAGGTCAGGGTCAGGCGTGAGGCGTCGTTGGGCAGGGTGATGGGGGCCGAACGCGCCGTGGTCAGTCCGCCGTTGACATTCACATTAGCCGCCAGGCCGGTCACGAGGGCGTTGGGCACGCTTTGGGCGCGGCCCGGCTGCTTCGTTCCGTTGCTGCGGGTGGCCTGGGGCGCGCCTATCTCCCAGCGACCGGATGTTGCCGTGTCGGTTCCGTCGGGGTTCACGGTCCAGGTGCGCGCGCCGTCGAACCCCTCATGGTAGACGTAGGCCGGCGGCATGACACCACAATGCGCCTGCTCCTTGCCGATCACGCGATAGGGACAGTCAGCCTGGTCCAGCAAATACAGGACAGCTTCACGGTTGCGGCTCGTCTCGCGGGGAATAATCTCATCGGGGGGGTAGAAGCCACCACCCGCCATGGACGTGGGATACATCTCAAAGGTGTAGGCCAGGATGCCGTGCTGGCCGTACAACCAGTCGGGGATGGAGCCATCGGTGATGTACAGCTGGCTGGATTGCTCCGCCGTGTAGTCGTTGGTTGCTGCCATCGCCCGCCCCATCTCCACCAGGACGTCGTGGTCGTCCTGGGTCATGTCGGATGGGATTTCGGCGTAGGTATAGCCATATGGCCAGAGAATCAGCTCACTGAAGGTGTGAAAGTCGATACTGACGGTGATTTGCTGTTTGCCGTTGACGACGCGGCTGTTTACAAAGTCCCGCGCCACCTGGGTTTCGGGCGCGGAGAAGCCTGACAGGCCGCGATACGTCTCGCTGGCCGGATCGCCACTGCTGCCGCCACAGCAGCCGAAGCGGTAGCCCCAGTTGCGGTTGAGGTCTGTGCCGACGGCCGGGGATGTGGTATTAGGCTGGCGGTTCTTGCGCCACGACCGATACACGCCTGAGGCGATGTCGTACTCACCGCCGTCGGGATTCATATCGAAGATCATCCACACCTCGCGCCCGTCAACCAGGGCTGAGATGTCGGGGTTGATGTTGTACTCGGTCGTGAGCATGCGCAGGATGTACAGACCCATCTCGACGGTCAGGTGCTCGCGGGCGTGCTGGTGGAAGGTGAATAGTACCTCTGGTACGTCGCGATCGACCGTCACATCTTTCGATAGCTTGCCGGCCCAGATGGTGCGGCCCTCGTAGCTCTCGCCGATGCTGAACAGGCGGAAGATAGCAGGGTAACGGGCGGCCGCTGCCTGTAGCTCGGCCACCATCTCAGCATAGTCGTGATAGGCCGAGTCGGCGGGCGGGAAGGCCAACGCTTTGGCGAGTTTGCCGGTTGGCGTCTGGGCATCGAGGCCGAGGGCGCGTACGGCCTCAAGCTCGGCGTCCGTCGCCTCGATGAGGACGTAGTTGTGGCCAACCTCGAGGATGTTCGCACCTGTCGCTGCAATTTGCGAGCGGACAGTCACCTGGTGGACATCGGCAACGTAGTAGACCTGGGTGCGGTCCGGCTCGCCGCCCTGGGCCGCCACCGATGTTACGGCGATCAGGAGCAGGGCGAGGGTGAGGGTGAGGCCACGGGCGAAGGGGGCGATGCGCGAGTGGCAAGGCATGGCGCGGGGTTCCTCCGAGGCGGCGGCGGGTTACGGCAAGTATACCACCGTTCACCCCGCCGCGCCTGATGCAACACGCCGCGAATGCCTACCGACCATCAATGCGGCAACGACTGGTCCTTGAGAATGTCGCGAATCTCGGTCAGCAGCACTACGCTAGG
>JAHCIE010000689.1 GCA_026129385.1 Anaerolineae bacterium | reverse complement strand
AGGCTGAACAAGTCGAAGACGTTGCGCTCTTCGGCGGTGATCTCATCATAGGTTGTCAAGGCGGTTAGCTCCAATCGGGGTACAGGTCGCGGAACAGGCGGTGGACGGCCTCGTAGTGGGCGTTGCTGAGGCCCTGGTAGGGGGACAGCAGGCGCAGCGGCATCTCGTCGAAGCCACCCATCTTTACCAGCGCCTTGTCGTACGCGCCGTCGATGCGGCTCTCGGCGACCAGCGGCTCGATGATGTCCTGGTGGAAGCGGAGCAGGTCGTGGTGCAGGCGAAACAGACGGTCCACGTCGCCCCGAACACCCGCCGCGAAATACGCCTTCGTCCTGTGGGGAATCGTCAGTCCCAGCGACGCCAGAAGCGAACACTCGCCGTACAGGCAGCCTTCGGCGAAGTTGCGCTCGCCCAGGAAATGCTGCAAGTCGGGGGCGTGGCGCAGCAGGTCGGCGGCAGAGGTGAGGGTGTTCTTGGTAGCGGCCAGGTTGGGCACGCGATCGGCGACGCGCCGATAGTCGCGCCCCGTCAGCAGGCGGTTGGCGCGGCCCAGGTTGTAGTGCAGGAAACGCGAGTCGGGGAACGTCCCACACACGTCCTGGAAGAAGGTATCGACCTCGGCATCGTTCAGCGCGCCCCAACTGGGCAGGCAGATCTGGAAGGTACGGAAGCCCACGTCGTGGGCAAAGCCGAGGCGCTCGATGAATTGCGCCGTGGATAGGGCAATGACCCCCACCATCGGCTGTACGTCCGGCCCGCGCGTCTCCTCCCAAAACACCCGCACGATGTCCTGGAAGCGCGGCGTGTCAACGGCATAGCCCTCGCCTGCCGTGCCAAACACGTACAGGTGATGGAAGCCCGCCGCCAGCGTCCAGCGCACCGCGCGGCGGAAGACGTCCTCCAGCAGCCGCTCCTGCTCATCCCAGGGAATCTCGCACGAAACCAGAATCGCTTGGGGATAACGAGGCACGTAGTCCTCCCGCTACTGGCGCGAGCGCGGGTTGAGCGCGTCGTTGAGGCCATCGCCCAGGAAGTTGATGGCAAGGGCAGCGATTGCCAGCACGGTCGCGGGCATGAGCACCAGGTACGGGCGCACGCGCCACTGGTGCAGGTTCTCGTTGATCATCGCGCCCCAACTGGCAGCGGGCGGCTGGATGCCCAGGCCCAGATAGCTGAGGGACGCCTCCAGAATCATGGCCGCCGAGAAGCCGAAGGTGGCCGCGACGATGACCGGCCCCAGGCCGTTGGGGACGACGTGCCGTGTCAGGATGCGCGAACTGGAAGCGCCTACCGAGCGCGCCGCCTCCACGTACTCCCGCTCGCGCAGGGAGAGAATCTGGCCGCGAATGAGACGGGCGTAGATGGGCCAGGTCACCACGGCGATGGCGGCCATGGTGATCAGATAGTTCAAGATAATAGCGCCCTTGAAGAACTCAATGCCCGTCGCATCGTAGATGGAGCGGAAGGCGCGCGAGAAGGGTTTCTGGAGGGTGGCATCCACCAGAATCAAGAGCATGATGGTCGGGATGGATAAGGTGACATCCACGAGCCGCCCAACCGTCCAGTCCACCACCCCGCCCTGATAGGCCGCCACGCCGCCCAGGGCCACGCCCAGAATC
>JAHCIE010000688.1 GCA_026129385.1 Anaerolineae bacterium | reverse complement strand
CCCCTGATCGCTGTGGTTGGCCCGACTGGCGTGGGCAAGACTGCCCTGGCGGTTCGGCTGGCCCACGCCTTTGACGGTGAGATTGTCTCGGCCGACTCGCGCCAGTTCTACCGCGGCATGGATATTGGCACGGCCAAGCCTACCGCCGCAGAGCAGGGGGCCGCGCGCCACCACCTCATCGACATCGCCGACCCTGATGAGACCATTTCTCTTCCCCAGTTTCAGACCCTCGCCCGCGCGGCCATCGACGACATCCACGCCCGTGGTAGGCTGCCTCTCGTCGTTGGCGGTACGGGGCAATATCTGTGGGCGCTGCTAGAAGGCTGGGACGTGCCAGCGGTGCCGCCTGATCTTGCCCTGCGCGACCGCCTGTACGCCCGCGCTGAGGCTGAGGGCGGTCCTGCCCTATACGCGGAACTGGCGGGGATCGATCCTGTCGCCGCCGAGCGCATCGATCCCCGCAATGTCCGCCGCGTCGTCCGCGCCCTGGAGGTGTACCACGCCACGGGGCGACCCTTTTCCGCCACGCGGACCAAGTCGCCGCCTGCCTATGACACCTTCATCCTCGGCCTGATCATCGATCGCACCGCTCTCTATTCGCACCTCGATGCCCGCATCAACGGAATGATCCAGGCAGGGCTGGAGAGCGAGGTGCGCCGTCTGGTTGCCACGGGCTATGGCTTTGACTTGCCCGCGATGTCGGCCCTCGGCTATGGCGAGTTCGCGCCGGTCCTGCGCGGTGAGGCGACGGCCGCCGAGGCCGCCACGGCTATCAAGCGCAACACGCGCCGCTTCGTGCGCGCTCAGGGGGCGTGGTTCCGCGCCGCTGACCCCCGCATCCATTGGCTCGATGCCGCAACGGATCCTTACCCTAGCGCAGCAACGCTGGTTGCCGGCTGGCGCGGCGGAGCAGCGCCATGAGTGGGACCCTGCCCGAAGGGGCAGGTATCATGCGGCCGCGCGCGCCGTGGCTGTTGGGCGGCGTCCTCAGCCTCAGCGCGGTGATGGCTATCTTCGACCCCGCCGTGGCCTGGCGTATGCTGCTCATCAGTGGTCTCGCGCTAACCGCGCTGTGTTTCGCGTGGGCGCGGTCGCTGGCCCTCGGCGTGACGATCTCGCGCGGCCGGCGGTATGGCTGGGCACAGGTGGGTGATCGCCTCGAAGAACATTTTGAGCTGCGCAACACCAGTCCGTTCCCCCTACTGTGGCTAGACATCCAGGACGACTCGACCTTGCCGGGCTATAGGGCGCGGCGTGTCGAGTCCCTGGGCGGACACAGCGCCAAACGCTGGACCATCGATACCGTGTGCGCGCGACGCGGTGTCTACCGCCTGGGGCCGATGACGCTGCGCCTGGGCGACCCCTTTGGCCTGTTCGAGGTCGCGCGCGCCTACAACGATGCTGAGACCTTCGTCGTCTATCCGCCGGTGTCGCGACTGCCACGCCTCGACCTGCCGCGCGGCACAGCGTCGGGCCAGGCACGGGTGCGTCGCCGCGCCCTGGAGTGGACGACCAACGCTGCCAGCGTGCGGCACTATGTGCCCGGCGATGCGTTGCGCTCGGTACACTGGCCCACCAGCGCGCACCGTGACAGCCTGTACGTGAAAGAGTTCGAGCTAG
>JAHCIE010000687.1 GCA_026129385.1 Anaerolineae bacterium | reverse complement strand
CGTAGCCGTCGAAGAGATAAGGGCCACCCCACAACCCCTGGACGGCCTGGAGCGCGCCATCCATGAAGAAGGTCAGGGGCACGACGCGCCAGAAGCGCGGGTCGCGGAAGACCGTGGCGAGGGAGCCGTCAGAAGGATGTCCGGGCCGCCAGGGCACACCGGGCGGCGTGTTGCGCGCGAAGAGCAGGATGGCGAGACCGGCGAGGGTCGTCAGCGCTGCGCCGTAGGCAAAGACGGCCCGCCAGCCAAGCGCCTGGTTCAGCAGGGCCAGAGGAGTGGCGGCGAAGATGGCCCCGTCGAGCCGATGCCGACGAGTAGCCCGGATACCGTGGCGATGCGATGGACGGGGAACCACGCGCTGAACGCCTTGAGCGACCCCATCAAGACACCGGCCATGCCGACGCCGATGACGCCGCGCCCCAGCGTCAGGCCGCCAAAGCTGGTCGCGCCGGCGAAGACCAGGCTGCCCGCCGCGCCGATGAACAGCAGGGTGGACGTCACCTGGCGCGGCCCGACGCGGTCGAGGGCGACGCCAATGGGCAACTGTGCCAGGGCGAAGGTGGCGAAGAATACGCTGGTCATCAGCCCCAGTTGCGCTGCGCTCAGGCTCATCTCGCGCGCCAGATCAGGGGCGATGACGGCATTGGCCGAGCGGTAGAAGAACGATAGGAAGTAGGCGCTGCTGAAGAGGACGAAGATGAGCAGGCGGTTGGGCATGCTGCGCGGGCTTCCCATGCGCGCTAGAAGATGTATTCGTTGAAATCGCACACCGGGCGGTAGCCAATGCGCTGGTAGATGCGGTTGGAGGTGGGGTTGCTCAGGTCGGTGAACAGGCAGCAGAAGTCGTAGCCCTCGTCGAGGAGCTGCTGGCTCAGGGTTGCGACGGCGGCCGTGGCGTAACCGCGCCCGCGCTGCTCCGGCGGCGTATACACGGCATTGACGGCAATACCGTGGTGCGTGGGCCGCGAACGCGCCGTCATCGACACGACCTGCCCATCGTTCTCCCACACGGCCATGTCCTCCGCCGCGATGCGCCGCTCGGCGTTGTCCCGCGCCGACGCCGCGTCGGGTGCCTCGTGCAGCGCCTCCTCGTGGAAAGCGGCGAACCAGGCCGCCAACAGGTCCAGATCGTCGCTGGTCGCGGCGCGCAGGTGGCCTGCCGCGTCGCCGCGATAGATGACCTGGCGCAGCGCATGGACACGTTGGCGCACGCCGACACGGTAGGGGTGGCGGGTGAGGGCCTGCCACGTCTCGGCAAAGGCGTGGGCCACCTCCGACGGCCCCAGAACGCCGGGCACGTACCAGCCGTTGTCGAGGAGGTGTTGCGCCAGGGGTTCGGTGGTCGGCTGCCAGACATCGCCCTCGCCGTAGAGCACGAGCTTGGCGGGTGGTGTCATGACCGCCGCCAGCGCCAGGTGTCCCGCGTCATCGGCAACCGTGGCGAGGTAGGGCGTTGACCAGGTGGGCGGCGCGTTGCCCGCCGCCAGGCGCAAGGCGATGCCGAGCATCAGGTTGTTGGCAGCCTCGTCCGTCTCCAGCGCGTGCCTGGTCTGGGCCAGGAAATCGCTGCTGTTGGTGTAGAAGGTGACGTTCATGCGCCTATTGTAGCGTTGTCCGGTAGGTAGAGGCAAGCAGCGCAGGGAGGCGAGCGCATCGCTTCATCGGCAGACAGGG
>JAHCIE010000686.1 GCA_026129385.1 Anaerolineae bacterium | reverse complement strand
GGCGGATGGGCGAGTGGGCCGAGAGCGCGAGCCGCCACCCCGACAGCAAGGCGCGCACATTGGTTGACTGGCTGAAGCGGACCGTTCGCCCGAACGGCCAGTGGTCGGACGAGCGCGTCATTATCTTCACCGAATATCGCGCCACGCAGAACTGGCTGCATGAGGCGCTGGCTCGCGAGGGGCTGGCCCAGGGCGAACGCCTGATGACGATGTATGGCGGGATGCCTACTGACGAGCGCGAGCGCATCAAGGCGGCGTTCCAGACGCGGCCGGCGGACAGCCAGGTGCGCATTCTGCTAGCGACGGACGCGGCGTCAGAGGGCATTGACCTCCAACTGCACTGCCACCGCGTGGTCCACTACGAGATTCCCTGGAACCCCAACCGCATGGAGCAGCGCAATGGCCGCGTGGACCGCCACGGCCAGCGCCACAACCCCCTGGTCTTCCACTTCGTGCCCGCTGGCTACCAGAAGGGCGCCCACTGGGCCGAGACGCGGGTGGGGGACCTGGAGGGCGACCTCGAATTCTTGATGCGCGCCGTGGTCAAGGTCGAGCAGATCCGCGAGGACCTGGGCAAAGTCGGGCCGGTCATCGCCCAGCAGGTCGAGGAAGCGATGCTCGGCCGGCGCCGCCAGTTCGATACTCAGGAGGCCGAGCGCAAGCGGCCGGGCCTGCGCGGCCTGCTGCGCTTCGAGCGCAACCTGCGCGCCCAGATTGAACGGCTGCACGACCAGCTTCAGGAGAGCCGCCAGGCGCTGCGCCTCTCGCCTGAGAACATCCAGGCCGCCGTCGAGATTGCCCTGGACCTGGCCGGCCAGCCGCGCCTGGAACCCGTCGCGGTCGAGGGTATCTGGCCCGACCCCACGGGCCAGCGTCGCACCTGCCCCGTCTTCCGCCTACCCGCCCTGCACGATAGTTGGGCGCGCTGCACCGAGGGCCTGGCGCACCCGCATACCGGTGTCATCCGCCCCATCGTCTTCGACCACGACCTGGCCCGAGGCCGCGATGACGTGGTCCTCGTCCACTTGAACCATCGGCTGGTCCAGATGGCTTTACGGCTGCTGCGCGCCGAGGTCTGGAGCCGCGAGGGGGCTAAGAAGCTGCACCGCGCGACGGCCCGCGTCGTCCCCGACCACCTGCTGGGCGAGCCTGTCGTCATTGCCCACGGTCGCCTCGTCATCACTGGTGGCGACGGGCAGCGGCTGCATGAGGAGGTCATCAGCGCGGGCGGCGAGATTCGCCAGGGACGGTTCCGGCGGGTCGAACAGGTCGGGCGGGTCCAAGAGCTGCTCGATGCCGGCGCCGACCGCGAGCCGTCCGAGGCGGTCAAGGCGCGGCTGGTCGAGCTATGGCCCACCATCGAGGCCTCGCTCAAGCAGTCCCTGGAGGCGCGCGCCAAGGAGCGGACGGCCAGCCTGGAGCGTCAACTTGCCGAGCGCGCCGAGAAGGAGGCGGCCGACATCACCGCCATCCTGCGCGAACTGGAGCGCCAGATTCAGGCCGAGCTAGACGGGCCGGGGTACGAACAGCTTGAGTTGTTCACGGTCCCCGAGCGTGAGCAATACCAACGTGACGTCTCTGTCCTGCGCGCCCGGCTGGATCAGATACCGGCCGAGATCGAGCAGGAGGTCAAGCAAGTCCACCAGCGCTACGCGGACCCGCAGCCGAGGCTCTTT
>JAHCIE010000685.1 GCA_026129385.1 Anaerolineae bacterium | reverse complement strand
CCCACCCGGACCAGCGTCGCGCCCTCCTCGATGGCGACCTCGAAATCGTCGGTCATGCCCATCGATAGCTCATCGAGGGCCAGGCCCGGATACTCAGCGCACAGCCGGTCCCGCAGCGCACGCAACGCGCGGAATACCGGGCGCGCCGCCTCTGGCTCGGCCACGATCGGGGCCATCGTCATCAGGCCGCACACGTCAAGGCGGCCAAGTCGGCTGACGCTCCCAACAGCGGCAGGTACATCGGCCGGGGCAAAGCCGTACTTTGCCGCCTCGCCTGCCACGTTCACCTCTAGCAAGACGGGTACGCGCACGGCGGCCGCCTCGGCACGCCGCTGCAGGGTCTCGGCCAGGTCCAGACTATCCAGGGAGTGGGCCAGGGCAAACCGCCCCACCACATCGCGGGCCTTGCGGCTCTGAATGTGGCCGATCATGTGCCATGCGATGTCTGACGGCAGTTCGCCTTGCTTGGCCAACGCCTCCTCGACGCGGTTCTCACCGAAGTCGCGAATCCCCGTCAAGTACGCCGCGTAGACCCGGTTGGCGGGCACAGTCTTACTGACGGCCACCAGCGTCACGGCCGCCGGGTCCCGCCCGGCCCGCGCCGCCGCCTGGGCGATACGCTCGCGCACCGCCGCCACCCGCTCGGCAATCGCCAGCGCGTCCTGGTTACCTGTCGTACGTGGCCGCTGCATCCCTATCTCCCCTACCCTCGATAGCCGATGACCGCGCCGAAGCGGCCCGTTCGACCGCCCTCGCCGCGATGCGAGAAGTAATCGTCGGTATGACAGCGAGTGCAGATCCCCGCCACCTCGACCTGGCCCACCCCGACCGCCTTCAGCTGGAGTCGATTAGCCTGCCACAGGTCCAGGTGGACGCGGGATGCACGGCGCGTCAGCAAGTCGTCGGCCTGCCCGGCGAACACCGCCTGCGTCTGAGCCACCACCTCGTCGCCCACCTCGTAGCAGCAGGGGCCGATGGATGGCCCCACGGCGGCACGGATATCCTCAGCGCGGCAATCGAACTCAGACATCATCGTCAGGGCAGTGCGCTGCGCCACCAGCGCCAGCGTCCCCCGCCAGCCCGCGTGGGCGATACCCACCGCCCGCCGCAGCGGGTCTACCAGTAACACCGGCACGCAATCGGCGTAGCGCAGCGTCAGGAACACGCCCGGCGTCGCCGTCACCAGGGCATCGGTCTCGCGGAACGGCTGCCCGCCGTGTTCCGCCGTCGCGACGGCGACGCGATTGCCCGCTACCATGTAGGCCGTCACCAGCGACGCGCGGGGCACACCCAGGGCCGCGCACATTCGCTCGGTATTCTCGTCGACGGCAGCCGGGTCGTCGTGCACCGAGCCGCCGAGGTTGAGAGTGGCCCAGGGCGGCTGCGAGACGCCACCGTGGCGCGTCGTGACGGCGTGCGCCAGCCCATCGTCGGCCGGGAAAGAGGCGAAGCGTAGCAGAGGTAGATCGACGGTGGCCGTCGGAGTGGGGTAAGTCATTCCCCACAGTCTAGCACAACACGACGGCCCGGCGCAAAAAAAGGGTAGGGATGAGCCGAACGCTCACCCCCACCCGTCGCAGGAGGTAGGCCCAGGGCCTAGGAACTGGCTTTGGCCTTCTTGACCTCTTCGGTCAGCAGCGGCAGAACCGTCGCCACGTCACCCACGATGCCGTAGTCC
>JAHCIE010000684.1 GCA_026129385.1 Anaerolineae bacterium | reverse complement strand
GAGGCGGTGAATGGCGATCTCGACGGGGAGAGCCAGGTCGCCGCCAGCCGTGTCGCGGTGGTTGAAGTGACCATACTCGTGGCCGAGGATGGCTTCAAACTGGCCCTGGGTCATGCCTGGTAGGACGCCGAGGCCCAGGATGAGGCAACGCTGGCCGTCGCCTCGCAGCTTCTTGAGCAACCCACCCCGCTCCGTCACGGCCATGTCGGTGCCCGGCGTGATGTAGATAGCGTCAATGGGGCGCGTGCCAAGGCGGTGCGCAACGTTCGTAGCCAACACCCAAAGCGCCGGCGCCTCTTCGCGAGTCAGGGGTCGGCCAGGCACCGTGTCACGCAGGCGGAATAGGACGCTCTTGACCAGCGCGGACAGGGTGACGAGGCCAATGATACCAATAACGAAGGCTAGACGAACCGGGATATATTCGAGGGTCATGAGCAGGAAGAGTAAGCCCAGGGTAATCGCCACCACGAGCAGGATGAGGATGGGGATCGAGACGTAGAAGTAGAGGGAGGTCAGAGCAATGACCAGGCGATATACCGAGCGTACCCGCGCTTCCGCCGTCCCCATCGTCGCCTGGCTGTCCGTCTTGTAGCGGGCGACGGCGGCCAGCGTCGCTCGACTCAGGGCGAGACCGACGACGAAGAGCAACGCCCCCGTCACAAGCCAGCCTACCAGCCCCCACACCCCGCCGCGTATTATCCGCCGCATTTGGGCCTGGCGATGGATACCGGTTTCATCCAGTACGCGCTGGACCTGCTCGGCGGGCATACCGAGTTGTTGCGCCTCCAGCAACTCCGCCTCGGCCTTCTCCCACTGTCCATCCATGCCCGCTAGCAACCCGGCAAAGTAGTGGCTAGGTGCATAGGTGGGTGCCAGGGCCAGGAGCCTGGCGGATGCCTCGCGGGCGACCTGCTTCTCGTGTACGTTGCTGGCCGCCAGCAACAAGATCTGTTGCGTTCCCGCGTCGTTGGGTAGCCCCTTGACGGCCATCCTGGCGTGATCGTAGGCCGCCCGCGCCTGCCGCGCCTCCCCGGAGGCCAGCAGCGCCTCGGCCAGGGCGCGGTGATTGAAAGGGGACGGATCTGCGGATAGGGCGCGCTCGGCATGGGCAATGGCTGATGGGTAATTCTTCAGCCTGACCTCGACATAGCTCAGCCGCCGCTCGGCGTCTGGAAACTCCGCCGCGAGGTCCAACACCGCCTCGAAGCCCTGCTTGGCCGGGGCATAGTCCCCGCTGTCCAGCGCCTGGGTCGCGGCCTGGAAGAGGGAGACGGCGGCTGGGTTAACGAGGGCCAGGCGGTCGAGAATCTCTTGCTCGGCGACCTCGTTGCGCCCCGAGGTCGCATCGGGCTGCTGAGCGAGGACCGGTCCGACCGAGACCGCGACACTGATGAGAAGCGCAACCAGGGCGAGGAGACGGGCGAGCTTCATAGTCGTACTCCTATCAGGCGAGGGTGCTTGACAGTCATAACGCCTGGCAAAGACAGGTGATATGCCCTACGGGATGCTCTGATGATAGGTGGAGAAATCTTCACCAAGGGGGCGAGCGGGCTTTAGCGATCGAAGATGACGAACACGAGTTGGTAGACCACGTGGGCGGCGACGCCGACGCGGAGGCGACGGCTGTCGGTCATCAAGGCGTCGAAGGTGCGGCGCGGTCGGAGGATGACGCCCAGGTC
>JAHCIE010000683.1 GCA_026129385.1 Anaerolineae bacterium | reverse complement strand
AATCCGCTTTGCCCACGAGGCTCAGGGGGTCGGCCAGGGACCGCACGAGCGTCAGTATCACTTCGCCGAAATCACGAACGACAATCTGCACTCCCGCTGCATCCGGTCGAGAAAGCACAAGCTGATCCGCAACTTCCGCGGATTCCGCCCGTTCGATCTGCCGATCGACCCCGACCAGTTCCGCGAACTTTCCGGCCCGTATGTTGAACTGTACGATCTGGAAAACGATCCACTTGAATCCCGCAATCTGGCCTTCGATCCGCAATGGGCTGCCGTCAAGGCTGATCTTGACCGCAAACTTTACGATCACCTGACCTACGTGGGAGACACCGTAGCGCATCAGCCGATCGTCCTGCCTTGGTATGAAAAAGCTGCGACTGATTTTCGTGAATCGGCCGCTGTGGCCCGTCGCTCATGAGAAACTCACGCATGGCTGCCATGTCCCGCAATCAGCATGTCTCTTCCGCGATGCTTCTCCTGGCAGTAGCGGCGCTGTCGGGATGTGGTCCCGAACGCGTCAGCGATCAGGCTTTGCCGCCAGCCGACGCACCTGCGACCGCCGATCCGGCTCGGACGGTCTACATTCCCTGGACAGCCGAGCCGCCGCGGATTGACGGCCGCCTCAACGACGCGGCATGGCAGACGGCCCCTCGCCAGTTTCTGGCGCGCGTCGGACACCTGAGCCCGTTAAGCCCCGCCTCCGCCCGCCTGCTCTGGGACGACGAACACCTCTACGTCGGTTTTGAAATGGACGACTACGACGTGCGGGCGGACCTCACCGAACGCGACAGCCCGATCGCCCTGGCGGACGATTGCTTCGAGTTGTTCATCATGCCCCCGGATGGCGGCGGCATCAGCCGAATCGAGTTACAGATCAATCCGCTGGGCGCATTGACCGACATTGCCTACGGCCATGCCGGCCAGTCGCAGGGCACGCCGGCCGCATGGCGATGGCAGGACATCCGCTGGACAGTGCATGTGGAGGGCACGATCAACGACAATCGCACAGCCGATCGCGGCTGGTCCGCCGAGCTGGCCCTGCCTTGGTCGGCACTGCAAGCTCACGGCATCGCAAGGCCCAGGCCGGGTGATCAATGGCGGGGACTGCTCACCTGCATCAACCGCAACCTGCTGCCCAATGGGCGAACGGCTCGCGAATTGACCACATGGCCAGTGCTCTCAGCCGAACGGTTCCACATGGTTAATGAGTATGGCGACTTTCGTTTTGTCGGCGCCGACAGCGAGCCGGGACACCTCGAAGGCTTCGCAGAAATCGTCGAGGGAACCGACGCCGGCCAGAACACCTACCGGCGGGACTTTCGCGGCATGACGGAATGGTGGTTTGGTCTGGATGAACACCAGCAGCTCACCTGGCGCACACGCCCGACTGCTGAGTACGACGGCGATCGGGTTCACATCCTGTTCACCGGACTCTCCATCGCCAACCACGCCAGGCTGGATTTGTTCGAGTTGGCGGTGAACGGGCGAACGCTGCTCACCTTTCAGCCCCACGTGCGCTCTGCCGCGCAGTGGCAAGGCGACCGGCAGGTCACACTGAGCTACGACTACCGCTCCGGCCGCATCCTGACCTCCGGCGTCTACACGTTGAGTTTGCCTGGTTCACTGTTGGCGGATGGGGAGCCGCTTACCTTGAGCGTTCGCAGCGTCCAGCCCGACATTCAGACGCGTT